>CAZSPO010000189.1:0-7296 GCA_964608775.1 uncultured Chthoniobacterales bacterium
GTCGCATGCCCCACGGGAACCGTTGGTCATTCCCGGGCTGCAATTCGATTTTTTGCCTGACCCGAGGGGATTGGAAAACATCCGGCAGAAAGTGTTGGAGGCGAAACGGGCTTACCCACTCTTTGCATTGGCTAAGATGTTTTTGGATCAGGTAGACCGCTGCCGGATTAAACTGCATGCCGAAACGCCGTTGGAGACGCTTTATCAGCTCGGGCAGGATGGGGAGGTGGCGCTGCAAAAGGGCTTGTTGGAAAAACCGGCGTTCGACGCCCAAATGGAGAGCCTTTACCAAACCGACCGGGTGGAGAGCGAAGAGATCAAGGGGCATTTTACCAACGTCGGGCGCTGCACGGTGACCGGCACGCTGCTGGGGCCGACCAATCACCATGGGTTTCAACCCGCGCTCCGGCAGCTTTATGAGAGTCGGTTTAGTCGGCGCATGCGTTTTGAAGAGTTCCGCCGCCAGATCGAGGTGGTCTCCGATGAAGAAGTGGTCAACGCCTGGAAAGAACAGGCCCGGGTGAGCATTCAATATCGACCGAAGGACCGGCCGGAGGCCGAGCCGCTCAAGTCTTTGGCCGAGGTGATGCAGGATTTTCGCGACCACCATTTTGAAGGGCTGGTGCGGGCCACACCAAGCGCCTCATTCGCCGGGGCGCTAGTGCCAAAAATGGTCGACCGCCACTTGGCGCGGGCCATTCTGGATGCCCGCTTTCAATTGATGAAGTTCCCGCTTCGAATGGCGAATCATTTGCGGAGCGCATTTCAGCAGTCGGGGGGGCATGTTTTTAAACATAAGAAACGGGTGATGTTCGCTAGCGCCCTTCGACCAGAGCCGTTCGAAGGGGATCCCGGTTTGCTGGCCCCAGGTGCGCGGGCCATTCTGGAACTGATCCGGGCCGAGCCCAACTGCGACCGCAAACGGATGCTCGCGCGTCTGGCTCCAGAGACGCAGGCAACCGACGCAGCCGAGGCCGAGGTCCAGCAGGCAAAAACCCGATTGGCCGCCGACCTGCATTGGCTGTTGCAAGCAGGTCACGTGATCGAGTTTCACGACGGCACATTCGATTGCCCGGTCTCACGAAAGCCAGAGCCGACCGATCCGACCGATCCGACCGACCCCGTCCAGCAGCAGCCTGAGCAGTAGCTTTTCCCTATGCGTTTACGCCTTTTTGAGACTGAAGTGTTCCTGCCCGCTCCGCCCTCTGCGGTGTTTGCTTTTCATCAGAATCCTCACAACATCCCGCAGATTGCCGGGCGATTTCCGCGTCTCTCGATTTTGGAGGCAGAGCCGGTAGCGCGGGTGGGGGAGACCTTTTCCCTCCGATTGGACCTCGGCTTTTTTTCGATGCGCTGGATCGGGCGCTGGACCCAGGTGGAGCCAGACCGGCTGCTCGTTGACACGGCGGAACTTTCGCCCTTCGAGCAATTCGAACATGAGCACGGGTTTCTCGCGGTGGATGGCGGCACCCGGATGGTTGACCGCGTGCAATTCTCTCTAGGCTCCGCCTGGTTGGACCACGCAGCGGAGGCGGCGGCTCTCGTGGCCGTGCTCCCCGCTATTTTCCGGGACCGGCAGAGACGGACGGCGGCCTGGTTTGGTCAATAACGGTAACGGTCAGGCAATTGGTAAGCGGCTTCGAGAATGCGGACGGTTGTGCCCTCCGGGCGGGCGATGACCTCGACAATATCAAACCGGAATACCAAATCCGGGCGGTCCAACATGCGCAGCCACGCGCATGCTCCGCGGATGATGAGCCGTTGTTTGCGCTTGTTCACCGCTGCAGCGGGGCGACCAAAGGTTTCGTCCCGCCGACTTTTCACTTCCACAAAGACCAACGTCTCCTGATCGCGACAGACCAAATCAATTTCCCCTCCCCCTTCCGGTCGGAAGTTGCGAAAAAGAATCCGCCACCCGCGCCGATGCAGCACCCGAGCGGCTTGCGCTTCCCCCCAAATTCCGAAGGCCTGGGGATCCGACGGCGGGGTGCGCCTTCGAGAAAAACGCCAGCCGCGCCATTGATCAAAAAGCGCGTGAATGGATTGGGTGAGATCCATCCCGAAGGGTTTAGCCAGAGAGCGAGCCGTTGGAAAGCGGAAGAAAGATTTGTGCAAAACTGCAAAAAATAGCTCGCTGCCTCCATGGTGCCGAGCTGCGGCCTCTCCTACGATTGCTCTGTTATCCACCCACCCCTCCTCATGTCTGATCCCAAAGATGGTATGAACTGGGCGCCTTCCGCGCAAAAACCCGAGCCCGTTGTCGCTCCCGGCGAATTTATCTTCGCCTCCGCCTTCTTCGACCATGGCCATATCTACGGTCAAACCAATGGCCTGCGGGATGCGGGGGGGCTTTGCAAATGGGCGTGGGATCCCGATCCGCTGCGATTAAAAGCTTTCTGTGAGAAATACCCTGGAATCCAGCCCGCCCGCTCCTATCAAGAGATCCTCGACGATCCCGGCGTCCAACTCGTCAATGCCGCCGCCATTCCGTGTGACCGCCCGCGCATCGGCCTGGAAGCCATCGCTGCTGGCAAAGATTATTTTACCGATAAATCCCCCTTCACCACCCTCGAACAGCTCGCGGAGGTCCGGCAAACGGTCGAGCGGACTGGCCGCAAGTATTTCTGTGATTATTCCGAACGGCTCCATACCGAGTCTGGTTGGTATGCCGGGGAGTTGGCCAACCAGGGAGCCATTGGACAAATCGTCCAGGTCCTCATCACGGCCCCGCATCGCCTCAACAAATCTCAGCGGCCCGCGTGGTTCTTTGATAAAGACAAATACGGCGGCATTCTCACCGACATCGGCTCGCATCAGTTCGACCAGCTCCTTGCTTACACGGGAGCGACCGATGGCCAGGTTAATTTCGCCCGCGTCGACAACCTCGCCAACGCCGACACCCCTGGTCTTGAAGACTTTGGCGAAGCCTCCGTCACCCTGAACAACGGAGCCTCTGGCTATGTGCGGCTGGATTGGTTCACCCCGGATGGGCTGCGTGCCTTTGGCGATGGGAAGACGATCATCCTCGGCACAAAAGGGTTCATCGAAGTGCGCAAATACGTCGAGCTCTGCTCCGACCCCTTCGAATCGCAGGTGGTTTATCTGGTGGACGACCGTGGTGAACATTGCATCCCTTGCAGTGGCAAGGTCGGTTACCCTTTTTATGGCCGATTCATTCTCGATTGTCTGAAACGCACCGAAACGGCGATGACCCAAGCGCATTGTTTTAAGGCGGCCGAGCTTTCCATGTTGGCTCAGCAAGCCGCCGATTTGGCGCGCCCACAAACCGCGTGATAACCGCGTGATCCGAGCGGCTTCACCCCAAGGGGTTCTATCGCACCCGTTGCGCGACCGGGGCGAATGAGCCGCGATGAATCGGACACGGCCCGTGGCGGGAGGCAATCGAGGTGTTCGGCGGTGGGATACCCTTTGTGCCGCTCGAAGCCATACTCAGGAAACCGACGGGCCGCTTCGGTCATCCATCGGTCCCGGGTGACTTTCGCGATGATCGAGGCGGCGGCAATGCTGAGCGAACGACCGTCCCCTTTCACCAAAGCCTCCTGAGGGATGGGAAAATCGGGGACCGGCAATCCGTCGATCAGGACAAAATCCGGGGCGACGCCGGGCAAGGCTTCGACCGCCCGCCGCATGGCGAGATGGGTGGCCCGGAGGATATTCAATTGATCGATTTCCGTGGCATCAGCGAGGCCCACAGCCCAGTGGGTGGCTGGGGATTGGGTGAGCGATTGGTAAGCGATCTCGCGGACCTGGGGGGAGAGTTTCTTTGAGTCGTTCAGGCCGTCCGCAGGAAATTCAGGAGGCAGAATGACGGCGGCGGCGACCACCGGACCGGCGAGCGGTCCGCGCCCGGCTTCATCGATCCCGGCAATCCGATAAAAGCCGCGGGCGAACCAGAGCTGTTCAAAGGCGCGGTCGCAGACCATGGGCCGCGGGCGAGAAGAGAGAAGGAGAAGGGTGTCAGGCCGCCGTCCGCGTCTTGCGTTTGCGCACCGCCATCGCTTGTTTGCCTTTGCGGTCGCGGAGATAATTCAGCTTCGCCCGCCGGACAAAACCGGGGGTCTCCACTTCGATTTTCGCAATGCGCGGGCTGTGCACCGGGAAGACCCGTTCCACCCCTTCGCCGTAAGAGATTCGGCGGACAGTGAAGGAGGCGTTGATGCCGGCCCCTTTCCGCCCGATCACAATGCCGGTGAAAATCTGGATCCGTTCTTTTTCGCCTTCCACCACGCGGGTGTGGACGCGGACCGAGTCGCCCACGCGAAACTCGGCGACATCGGAATTCATCTGTTCCTGCTCAATTTTATTAATGATGATGCTCATAACGAAAACCTTCTATTGGGACCTGCGGAGCCGGTGACGTTAGCCGGGCGGGGCAAACTTTCAACTGAAAAAGCAGCTCAAAATGTCACGCCCATCTGAGCGCCCAGGACGAGGGCGTTAGGAAATTGACCGGCCGCTCCTGGGTTGATGACAAATTGAAGCCCAGGCTGCACGTAGAGGAACGGGGTGAGATAAGACCGGTAATTGGCTTCGAGCACAATTTCGTATTCTTGGACAGGCTGCCCATTGCGGCGCTGGTTCGCCCGGAGATCATCGCTGATTCGGCCCCAGGCGATGCCGCTGGCGAAAAAATCGTCCGGACGCTGCGGCAGGATGCCCTGCCATACCAAGCCGGTATTGTTGTAAACCGGGAATTGATTGATGGTCGGATCGGGGCCGACCACCCAGACACTGAACAGCGTGACCCCGGTCATCGCCCCTACCCCCCATTGGTTGCGGGTGCGGGCTAGATTTTCGGGGGTGTTCTCCCGCCAGACCGTCTGCTGGGTCATGACATAAAAGCCGGCATTACTCCGCAGCTCGGGTGGGGTAGAGAAGTTCGGTCGCCGATGGTTCACATAAAATCCCCCGAGGGCGTAATACCCTGGCAGGCCGGGGCTTTCAGCCGATTGGTTTGGTTTCCACCCGGTCTCAGCCATGAGCGCCCAACCTTGGTTCACATTGAAGGTCCAATTCAGGCCGACACTGCTGTTGGAGCCGTTTTCGCTGTCGAGCAGGAAACCGCCGAGGCTGGCATACCACGGGTTTTCGCCTTCTTCCCAACGGGCAATCGCTCCCCAGGAGGCAGTGGGATAGACGGTGCTGCCAAATTCCGGGACGTTGAAGAAGACCCCCTTCGGATTGCCGTCGAACCCGTTATTGATGTAGTTCCAGTTAATGGGCGAGGTCAGAAAATGGTCGAATGCGCCCATCCGCCCCGCTTGCAACATCAAGCGGTCATCGAAGAGATGGGTGCGCAAAAGAAACTCATAAAGGCGGAGGTTTGAGCCGCCGAAAAGTTGGGCAACGGTGAAGAGATTGCCGATGCGGTCGGCGCTCAGGTTTTCGCCGGTGCGCCAGATGGAGGAGACGACAAACTCGGTTTTTGGAAGGGGCAGGTAATGATCGAGATCGACGGTGAGCTGCATCCCCATGGAGGTGGCTCCGGCGAAGCCTTGGGAGAAGCCACCGACCGGGTTGCCCAGAAGATCGGTGGTGAAGGCACTGGTGAGCGTGAGCCCCCGTTCACGCATTCGGGAGCCGAGACCGAACCAATCGTTCGTAAGCGAATCCTGGGAAAGATACCGTTCCCAGTCGAAGCCGGGCGGTTCGGAGAGGGCAGACTTGGGATCAGCCAAGGACTCGGCCGGTAGCGACGATGCCACGAGAAAAACGAAGGCAGCCGTCGCAACCCAGGCCGCCAGGGGGAGGCGGAGCGTGTGCATGGGGGGGGAGGAGTGGCGAGAGACTAACAAAGCCATGTGAATGTCACAAATTCAGAATTCAACATTCAAGATCTCAACCCAGGGCGTGTTCCCATTGAATCAAAATCGAGCCGTCGTGAGGGAGCATGCGGATGTGGGGATCGCCCTCGAGGCTGGCGAAGATCCATTCGTCATCGGTACCGAGAAGAGCCCGGGCTTCTTCCAATGGCAGGTGGCGGCGTTCCCGGACCAGGGCGAGGAGGCGTTCACGACGGGCCTCGGCCGGTTCGGGCGATGGGGGATCGGCTTCGGGCGAGCCTTCTGGCAAAACGCCGGTCCAGAGGTTGCGCAGCCAGGGCGCGAGCGCTTCCCGCATTTCCTCCAGCACTTCATCTGGGGTCCACCCGTCGAGATTGCCCTGGAGGGTGTCGACATACATTTCCCTCCCGCACAAGAGGGCCAGGAGCAGGTCGTGATCAACCGGTTGCACCCGAAATCCTTCCGCCTGAGCCGCTTCCCAATCTGGTCGGATCTCTTGCCAGGTCGCCCGTGGCACCGGTTCGCCCTCGGCGGGCCGCAGCACGATCGCCCGAAAGGCAAGCGGTTGCGCCCGTTGACAGAGCAGTCGGGCTTCCCGGACAATCGCCCCCCAGCGACGGGCGTTATCACTCCGTTCCAGACAGAAGGCCAGAACGCGCTCTTCCTCTTGCCAGAACTGGCGGAAATGACGGCAGTCCCGCGCGAGACCGGTGGTGGTCTCTCCAAATTGACCGGCCACTCGGGTCAGCGCCCAGACGATGGCATCCTCGTTGAACCGCACAAGGGAGGGTTTGGTGAGAAATTCGCGGGCGTATTGTTCCATCCCATGATCGAAATCCCGACGGACAGCGGGGGCGCTCGGCGAGTCGTCCCGATGGAGTTCGCGCCAATACCCGGCGGCTCGCATGAGGACCTCGCGCGGACTCCGTTCCGGCAGGCCACCGAAAACTTGGTCCCACCAGGCGCGGGCATCGAATTTCCTGCTCAGCTCGGGATCTGCAGCGGAGCGACGGAGCCGATTGGCGACGAGCTCCATCGCCTGATGCCGCTCCAGCCCGCGCAAGGGGATGGGGAAAGAAAACCGGTCGCGATGGGGCGGAGCAAGGTGGGGGGCAATGGCTCCACGCCAGTGATCGGAGTTGGCGGAGACAAGGGTGAGTTGGTGGGGAAACTCGGAGTAAAGGGCTTCGACCACATCGCCGAGCGCTCGGGCAAGCGCCGGGTCGCCCGCGTAATATTCCGTTTGATCGAAGCAAAAGACAAAAGGTTGATGGAGGGCAGCGAGGCGGCAGAGTTGCAGCAGGCGACGTTTGGCGAGGCGATTGGTGGTGGCCAGGTCATCCTCGGGGCGGGCATCCAGATCGCCGGGCCGGAAGTGGGCGGCGGTTTCCTCTTCCCGGTCGAGAGGATCACCCCGCATCCAGCGCAGCACCGCCTGCCGCCGGGCGGGGTCGGGAGTGTGGAGGGAGAGGGTCAGAGCAGCGACCAGCCA
>CAZSPO010000190.1:0-2491 GCA_964608775.1 uncultured Chthoniobacterales bacterium
TCCAGATCGCGTTCGCCACCACCGCCACTGCCGCCAGCTTTAAACCCGCGATCCAACCCGCCCCCTCCACTGTGCCGATCACCGACAACCCGAGCGCAAACCCGATCATCACCGCCGCCGACGGTGCCGTGAACCCCAGCCATGCCGCAAAGGCCCCCGGAAGTCCTCCCCTTCGTAACCCGATTGCAAATCCTACCTGGCTGCTCGCCGGCCCCGGCAAAAACTGACACAGCGCCACAAGGTCGCCATACTCCCCTTCCGTCAGCCACTTCAGCCGCCGCACATACTCCTCCTGAAAATAACCAAGGTGCGCAACCGGTCCCCCGAACGCCATACACCCCAGTTTAAGGAAACTCCAAAAGATCGCTGCAGGACCGTCCTTCAAAACAATCCCTTTCTGCGGGGATCTCTTTCCCCGCTCAACAAAAAAGCCGGTTCAGGTCGTTTCCCCCGCATCCCCAATCCGGATCACCACCTTGCCCCGCACCCGCTTCGTCGCCACATAGTCGATCGCACGGGCCGCCTCCGCGAAAGGAAAGATCTCATCAATAACCGGCTGGACCACACCCGATTCGACCAACGCCAGCACCGCCTGAAGCCGGGTCCGGTCCTTCTTCAAATCCATGATCAAATCCACCGGTTCCTTTTCTTTCTTCGCGAGCAGGATCGCCTTGAGAAAACCAAGCCCACTCGATGCGCTCGACAGGACCAGGCGTCCACCCTCCTTCAGCAGAACCTTCATCGTTTTCGCCGGATGATTCCCGATCGTGTCGAAGACGAGATCAAAGCGCTCCGGCATCCGCGTGATGTCGACTTCGGTGTAATCGATTAACGCATCCGCTCCGAGGCCGCGCACCAGCTCGTGGTTGCGCCCGCTGCAGACCCCCGTCACCTGCGCCCCAAGCACTTTCGCCATCTGCACCGCAAACGTCCCGATCCCGCCCGAAGCGCCGTTGATCAGCACCCGGTCTCCCGGCGAAATCGTGTGGTAGTCATGGATGCCCTCGTATGCGGTCAATGCCGCCACCCCAAGCGTGGCCGCCTCTTCGTGCGACACCGCATCTGGCTTCCCCACCAGCCCCTCCTCCGGGATCGAGATCCGCTCCGCGAAGGAACCCACCACGCCCGGTGTCATGATCCCGAAGACCGCATCCCCCGGCTCGTATCCCGTTACCCCCTCTCCCACCGCTTCCACAACCCCCGAGAAATCCGCTCCCAACCCGTGGAATTTCGGCTTGAAGAATCCGAAATTCAACCGCACCAGAAACGGGTCCGCCTGCATCAACCGCCAGTCCAGGGGATTCACCGAGGCTGCCTCAACCCGCACAATCACCCGACCCGCTTCCTCCTCCGGCTCTGCCACCTCCCGGATCGAGAGCACCTCCGAGCCGCCATATTGATCAAAATGTAAGGATTTCATGCCGCCTTCTAAGGGGTCAAACGCAAAATATAAAGATTTTCTTTTGTTCCGGATTTCGACGAGAGAAGCAGACACAGGATCTTTATATTTTGCGTTTGACCCCTTACAGGTGAGCGGATTCCGTTTCATAGCCGGTGAATCGTCGAAACCCCAAAGAATAAGCACCATGCCCCTCATCACCCCGGAACAGCGCGATCTCTATCACACCGAAGGCTACATGATCCTTCCGGAAATCATCCCGTCCGACATGCTCACCCTGCTCCGGGAAGAGTGTTCCTATTTTCTCGGCTACAAGGATTCTGAGATGGACAGCAAGGGGATCACGGTGGAAGGGATCAATCACCGCGGTCGCCGCTACTTCATCAGTAACCTCTACCGATTGAGCCCGCGCATGCGGGAGTTCATCGTCAGCCCGTTGATGGCGGAGATCGCCCAGGCCGCCCTCGGTCCCAACGTCTTTTTGTTTAACGAACAATGGGTCGTAAAGAATGCCGAGCAGGGGATGAAGTTCAGTTGGCACCAGGACAGCGGCTATGTGAAGCGCAGCCATCCGTATGTCGAGCACCCGCCCTACCTCACCTGCTGGGTGACGCTCGACGACGTCAGCGAGGAAAACGGCACCGCCTACATCCTCCCGCATTCCCGCGGCGGCACCGCCCATACCATCGTCGACCACGTCGAGGAACCCGAAACCCACGATCTGGTCGGCTATACCGGGGAGGACCCCGGGGATCCCGTGATCGCGCCCGCCGGCAGTATCGCCTGCTCTACCAGTTACACCCTGCACCGCAGCGGACCCAATTTTAGCAACCGGATGCGCCGCATTTATTTACCCCAGTACGCCTCCGCCCCCATCGGGGGAGACGATATCAAGCAGTGGGCTATGGCCGTGCCCTTCGTCAAGGATGAGGAAAACATCTACGATGCCGCCAATGACCTGGCCGAAACCTACGGCCCATATCGCTCCCTTTAAACAGGGGGAAAAGGATAGGATCAGGGCTTGAACGCCTTGAAATCCAGGACCGGAAGACTTCTACTGGGCGTTGCATTCGAGAAGCAGAGCGGCAATCC
>CAZSPO010000190.1:2591-7247 GCA_964608775.1 uncultured Chthoniobacterales bacterium
CGATGTTCTCCGTCAGCGGCAGTAATTGGATTTCGAAGCTTCGGATCAAATCCTTGGGCACCCTGGCCTGCCATAAGCAAGAGCGAAGCCCGCGTCGACGGAACGAAGTGGAGATGGCGTAGCAATGGCTGCTCGTATGCTCTGAAAATGCGAACCTTGAGCGAAGTTGGTTTTACTGGCCACGCAACTAAAAATAGGGACATCCCAAAAGTAATGATATCGATTGCATAACTGCGCTCAAAAAAATTTGTTCAACTCCGTCCATTAATTGAAGAGCTTCTACTCCAGCTGAATATGCCGCCGAGACCATCACATTTATATTGATGAACCAAAAATAGCCGATCTCTTCATGGTTCCTTAAGGATGGAGAGTGTATCATTCAAAATCATTATAAAAGACAGCATTATTCAGTTGATCGGTTGTAACACCTTTGCAGGAGGACCAGAGAGATGCGGGTTTTAGTCGTGGAAGATGATCCCCTGCTGTGTCGGAGCCTGGTGGCCACGCTGCAGGATGAGGACTTTGCGGTTGATGCAGCGCAGGATGGCGAGGAAGGGCTCTATATGGCGCGCGAGGATGTTTACGACGCGATCGTCCTCGATATCATGATGCCCGTCATGAACGGATGGGAAGTCATCGATAAGCTGCGACCTGAAATCAAGACACCGGTATTGATGCTGACAGCCCGCGACACCGTGCCCGATAAAATCAAGGGCTTGAACAAGGGAGCCGATGATTACCTGACCAAGCCATTCGATTCGGATGAGTTGATTGCCCGTTTGAACGCCCTGATCCGACGGCGGGCCGGAATCGTCCATCCGGTTATTCAAATTGACGATCTGATGGTTGATACCTCCATGAGACAGGTGAAGCTGGACACACGAGTGGTCGCATTGACGCCCCGGGAATACAGCTTGATCGAGTATCTGGCCGTCAATCGAGGTACGGTGATCTCACGGTCTTTGCTATATGAGCGCCTGTTCGACGAGGATGACAACACACTCTCCAACCTGCTGGATGTGCATGTTTCAAACATCCGCAAGAAACTCGGCACCGGTGTCATTCAAACGCGCCGTGGTCATGGCTACCTGATTCCTTGAGTGGATCGGCCTGATCTTTATGGATTAAATAAAGCGCATCACGCATGAGAAAGTTTTTCAAATCAATCCGATGGCAAATCCAGGCGTGGTATGGATTGCTGCTGCTGGTAATGACGGTCGGCTTCGGGATCTTTACCTACCAACTCGCATGGATTGAAAAGGGCCGCGAGATCGACCGGCGACTGGCAGAGAAAAGGTTGCTGTTGGTTTCCAGCCTGCGGAATGCCACTCTGGCAGAAGCCCCCTTTGCCACCATGCTGCGCACCCTGAAATCGGACCGGTCCGCAATGATTTCAGCAATTTTCTTACAACCGTTGAAAACGGGAAGGGTTCCGATTCCCGAATTGTTGCAAAAGACCTTCGATGGAGAACAACTAGGGCACTACTATTACCGCATAACGGATTCGGACGGGAGTCTGATATTGCAATCCGCAAACGCGCCGGCGGAGATTGAAAATCTGCCGATTCCTAAACAGGGGGGTACTGAAACAACACGGTGGGCCGGCAAGCGGCGGGAACGCGTTGTTAGTCAGCAATCCGGGCTCCAGCTGGTTATCGGACAAGAAATTTCACACGAGATGGCCGAAATGAATCAAGTTAAAGTGTTGATTGGCGAGATCGGCCTGGGTGTCTGGCTGTTGGGCCTGTTGGGAGGCTGGATAATTTCAGGGTATGCGATCCGGCCCATCCGGTCCATCAGTGAATCCGCAGTGAGGATCTCCGAGGGGAACCTGAGCGAGCGGATTCAATCGAATGGATTCCGCAACGAATTAAGCGATCTTGCCTCCATCCTGAACACGACCTTTTCGCGCCTGCAGGACGCCTTTAAGCGACAGCGGCAGTTTACCGTCGACGCTTCACATGAACTGCGGACACCGCTGACTGTTATCCTCTCGGAGACCCAGCGAATGCAGAAAAAGGCCCGCTCTGCGGAGGAGTATCAGGACTCGATAGAGATTTGCCACTCCGCCGGCACGCGCATGAAAAAGCTGGTTGAGGATCTCCTGTTGATGGCCCGCGAGGACAGTGGCGATGTAAAGCCTCAATGGGAGCCATGCCGACTGGATAACCTGTTATCCGAATCGATCGCTTCCATGCAAGTTCTGACAAGCGGCAAAGGCATTACGATTCATGTTGAAGCGGCAGACATCACTTTCCAAACGGATAGTGAAAAGCTGTTGATTGTTTTCAACAATATCATTGGAAATGCAATCTATCACCATCATGGAAACGGTAATGTTTGGGTGACCTGCCATTGCGTAGATGCAGCTGTCCGCATTTCCATCAAGGACGACGGCCCCGGTATTGCGGAGGCGGATTTGCCTCACATTTTTGAGCGATTCTATCGTGCCGATACATCGCGCTCTCCGGGCAAAATGCACTCCGGATTGGGCTTGGCTGTCTGTAGGACGATCGTCTCCCAGTTGAATGGCACGTTGGAGGTTAGGAGCGAGGTCGGCGAGGGTAGTGAGTTCACGCTGCAGTTTCCTCTGGAACAAAAAACTCTTTCTGGCGGAGAAATTCGATAATCGCTGAGCGTCCCATAACCATGAGAACAGCATGCCATAAATGCGCAATTTGCCTCACCGGGGTCTTTCTGCTCAACGGTTGTCAGTTGGTGCCGGATCCGGACCCTCATTCGTCGGTGGCCTCCGTTTCTAAAACCTCCGCGTATGTTTATTATGCCCCCGAGGAGGCGGACGAAGCAATTAAGCAATCTGAGTGGTGGAAAGGAATCGGCGGCTCAGAACTTGCCGGGCAGGTCAACCAACTGCTGGAGAACAACTTTGAACTGGCCGAGGCCCGGCAGCGGGTAAATCAAGCATGGGAAAACGCAAACCAGCGGCGGGCCGACCGCCTTCCTGCCGTGACTTCTAGCTTTGACGCGTCCCGCAGCCGCTCCGCGAATCCGTTAGGGGAATTTTCGTGGAATGATCGGCTCTCGACCGGCCTGGCCGCTTCGTTTGACCTGGATGTGTTCGGGAATGCGCGATCATCCCACCGCGCGGCTTGGCTGAACGCAAAAGCGGCTGAATTGAACTACCAGGCGACCGAGCAGGCATTCATTGCGGCCCTGGCAAAAAGCTGGGTCGCCGCCGCGATCACGCAGGATCGGCTGGATTTGGCGTTGGAGACCGCAGAGAGCTACCAGACAACCTACAAACTGACCAGTGAGCGGCATCGTGCCGGCTCAGCCGGAACCTCCGCATCGGATGTCTTGATCGCAGAACAAAACCTCGACGCGGCCTTGGCGGATATTCCTAGGCTGGAGACCCAGCTAGTGACTCAATTGATGATTATTGACCAACAACTGGGAGAACTCCCCGGGACTACGGCCCAGTCGTTCAAAGGCGATATCCGGATCGAGCCCGTGTTCACCGCACCAATCGGGATGTCGGCCCCTCAGCTATTGAGCCGTCCAGATGTGGCATCAGCGGAGCTGAGCTATCTGGCCGCGCTGCAGGATATCGGGGCCGCGCGCGCCAGTCTGCTGCCGGGGCTTTCCCTTACGGCCTCTCTGAGCTTCCAGGACGAGGAACTCGCCGATCTTTTCGATTGGGACCGGTATATTGCCAGCATCGCCGGATCCTTGACACAGCCGGTCTTCCAGGGCGGTCGCTTGAGATCCCGCCTGCGCCTGGAAGAATCCCAGGCGGAAGAGCTGGCCACCGCCTATGCCCGGTTTGCGCTGGGAGCCCTCAACGAGGTGGAGACCGCCCTCGCGCAGCAATCCGGATTTCTCCGTGAATGGGAGAGATTGAGAAAGGCCCTGCGGTCCGCCGAATCTTCTCACGAAATCGCCCTCAACCGCTACCGGCAGGGTCTCCTGCCCCTGTTATCGGTGCTGGAAACCCAGCGGGGCCTGACCAATGCCCTCCAGAGCATTCTTTCGGTGCAGCAATCGCTGTTGGAATCACGCATTGATCTGCATCTCAGTCTGGGCGGAACTTGGTTTGCACCGAACGAGAATTCCCCCGCAACAACCGGTAAGAAATAGCGTAATTGTCATGAAACTGAAGTTTTCCCTGTCCTCTCTTGTCAAAGGATACCTGCAGATCCTGCTCGTCATCGTTGTTCTGGCCCTGGGAGTGGCAGCCAACTTTCTCCTGGTGCGTTCTCCACCGGATTCCGTGCGCAGCGCCACAGGACCGGAGGCGGTGCTGGTCGAAGTGATTCAACCGGAACTCATATCCGCACCCATCCGCATCAAGGAGAGCGGCGTTGTCCAGTCCCGGAACACGGTGGGCCTCACCCCTCAGGTCAGCGGACAGGTCCTGGAGATTTCGGAAAACCTTGCGGCGGGTGGCGAATTCACCGCGGGGGAGATTCTCTTCCGTCTCGACCCGGCAGATTACCTCGCCGAAGTCGACCGCGCCAAAGCGGACGTCGCTTCCGCCGAAGCAAATTTAATGGTGGAGTTGGCCGAGGCAGACATCGCCAAGCAGGAATGGGCGGTTGTTAATCCCGGCGAGGCGGCTCCCTCATTGGTGGCACGCGAGCCACAGATCGCGCAGGCCCGGGCGTCGCTGCAATCAGCCGAGGCCAGGTTGCGCAC
>CAZSPO010000191.1:0-7243 GCA_964608775.1 uncultured Chthoniobacterales bacterium
CCAACCGACTCTACCCTGCCCCGCAAACGTCCCAAATCGCCCTTATCTTAGTGCCTTTCTATACTGACCCCTTTTTCCTTTTTGGTTTGAGGAATTTGAACGGCGGGCGGTGGAGCGTTTGTATAAACTCCTTCAGTTGAGCGAACGCGGCCTGGCGAGGGATGTCGTGGAGGAAGTCGTCGAGCCGGTCTGGGTGGAAGGGGAGACGTTGCCGGGTTTTTCGCCACCACGCATCAGTTGCCGTGGTATGTCAGCAGATGAAGGCCTGCGAATGCATGGCGAGGATAAAGAACATCATCGGACTTGACCAGATCAGGTCAGATCAAGTAGTGGCCTCTTGCATCAATGAAAACCGTCAATCTTTACGAAGCCAAAACCCATTTATCGAAATTGATCGCCCAGATCGAGGTGGACGGTGAAATCGTCGTCCTTTGTCGCAACGGCAAGCCGGTTGCCGACATCGTGCCGCACAAGCCTTCGGGTGCGGTGGTCCAGCCCGATCCAGAGCTGGCGGGTGCGCGATATTTGAGCGATCCGAGCGCCCCGTTGGACTCATCCGACTGGCCGGAGGCGTTGCGATGATTCTACTCGACACCCATACCTTTGTTTGGTGGGTCTCCGACCGGAACCAATTATCGGAAACGGCTCGGGAGGCTCTCGAAAAAGAGGCAGGCCAACTGCATCTTTCCGTCGTGTCGGCATGGGAAATTGCGCTTTTGCAAAAGAAGAACCGACTCCAGTTGCCAGTGGCGGCATCGGAGTTTCTCCAACGCGGGTTGATCCGACACAGCATCCGTGAATTGCCGCTCATGCGCCGAACGGTGCTGATGGCTGTCGATCTTCCCGATATTCACAACGACCCCTTCGACCGCATTCTGATTGTCGAGGCGATTCAAGCGCGGCTTGCCATTGTTACCAAGGATTCGGTCATCCCCAATTATCCTGGGGTGACAACCATTTGGTGATGTCCGCTCCAACGCTGCAGATCGTTGTCATCGCCGAGCTTAACCCCCATTCCGCACCGGTGCGGTTGGCGGCTTTCGCGGGGGTGGACCCTCATGGGTGCCAATATTGTTGCTGATGGGGGTCTTCCCTCTGGGGCGAACCCTGCGGGTCGCGGGTTAGAGCAGGCCCAGGGTTTCCTTGACCGAAGCCACGGCATACTCGCGATTCATTCGGGCAATGAACGAAGCGCTGACTTCCTTCGGGCAAACGGCTTCGCATTCGTATTGATTTGTGCAGTTGCCGAAACCTTCTTTGTCCATTTGCCGAACCATCGCGAGGACGCGCCGGTCCTTTTCGGCCTGACCTTGGGGGAGGAGGGCGAATTGCGCGATCTTTGCCGAGGTGAAGAGCATCGCCGACCCGTTTTTACAGGCCGCCACACAGGCTCCGCAGCCGATGCACTGCGCGGCATCCATCGCGAGATCGGCCTTTTCCTTGGGGATCGGAATCGCATTACCATCGGGAGCCGCTCCGGTGCGAACACTCACAAATCCCCCGGCAGCCATGACCCGATCAAAGGCTCCCCGATCGGTGATCAGATCTTTGATGACCGGGAACGGCTTGGCGCGCCACGGTTCGATAGAAATCTCCGCTCCATCCTCGAAGTGGCGCATGTGAAGTTGGCAGGCGGTCGTCGCGCGTTGCGGACCGTGGGCGATGCCATTGATGACCAACGAACAGACGCCGCAAATGCCCTCCCGGCAATCGGAGTCAAAGGCAATCGGTTCTTTGCCGGATTCGATGAGGCGTTCGTTCACGATATCTAACATCTCAAGGAAGGAGGCAGTATCGGGGATATTTTCGGCAGGATACGTTTCCATCCGGCCTTCGGCATGAGGGTTGGTTTGACGCCAAACGTGCAGGGTGAGATTGAGCGCTTTCATTTGTAGCTTCGGGTGGCGAGTTCCACCGCTTCGAACTCCAGCGGTTCTTTGTGCAGATTCGGGCGATTCCCTTCGCCGGTATATTCCCAGGCGGCAACATAAGAATAATCGGTGTCAATCCGCTGAGCCTCCCCTTCCGGCGTCTGGCTTTCCTCCCGGAAATGGGCTCCGCAGGACTCGCGGCGGTCGAGAGCGTCGTGACACATCAATTCCCCGAACTCCAAGAAATCAGCGACCCGCCCGGCTTTTTCCAACGATTGATTCAGCGATTCATTTTCGCCCAAGACCCGGACGTTGGACCAGAATTCTTCCCGGAGCGCCGGGATTTTCTGAAGGGCAAGTTGGAGGCCCGCTTCGTTCCGTGCCATGCCGCAATGGTCCCAGAGCAAATGACCCAGCTCACGGTGAAAGGAATCGACCGTTCGTTTGCCGTTAATGCTGAGGAGGGTTTGGATGCGCGCCCGGGTTTCTGCCTCGGTCTTGATAAAATCGGGATGATCGATCCCCACCTTTTCTTTTCCATGAGCCGAAAGGTAGACGCCAATGGTATAGGGAAGGACAAAATAGCCATCCGCCAACCCCTGCATGAGTGCGCTAGCTCCGAGGCGGTTGGCTCCGTGATCGGAAAAATTCGCTTCGCCAATCACATGCAACCCTGGGATGTTACTCATCAGATTGTAATCCACCCAGAGCCCACCCATGGTGTAATGGACGGCGGGATAAATTCGCATCGGGACGTGGTAAGCATTTTCGCCGGTGATTTTTTCGTAGATATCGAACAGGTTCCCATACCGCTCCCGAATCGTCTTTTCCCCCAGCCGTTTAATCGCATCGGCAAAGTCGAGATAAACGCCGAGCCCCGAGGGTCCGACGCCACGTCCTTCGTCACAGACCTCCTTCGCGCTGCGGGAGGAAATGTCGCGCGGGGCAAGGTTGCCGTAGCTCGGATACTTGCGTTCGAGAAAGTAATCGCGCTCCGACTCGGGGATATCGGCTGCGGCCCGCTGGTCGCCTGTGGCTTTTGGCACCCAAACCCGTCCGTCATTGCGGAGTGATTCTGACATCAGGGTGAGTTTGGACTGGTAATCGCCGCTGATCGGAATGCAGGTCGGATGGATTTGGGTAAAGCAGGGGTTGGCAAACAGGGCTCCCTTTTTATAAGCGCGATAAGTGGCCGTGACATTGCACCCCTTGGCGTTGGTGGAGAGGTAGTAAGCGTTGCCATACCCTCCCGTGGCGAGCACCACGGTGTCGGCTGCGTGCCGCTCGATTTCGCCGGTCGCGAGGTCGCGGGTGATGATCCCCTTCGCATGGCCATCGACCAGGACGAGTTCCAGCATCTCGGTGCGAGGCACCACTTGCACCGTGCCGAGGCCCACTTGCCGCATCATGGCCGAGTATGCTCCGAGGAGAAGCTGTTGGCCGGTCTGGCCGCGGGCGTAAAAAGTCCGGGAAACTTGGGCACCTCCGAAGGAACGGTTGGATAGAGTACCGCCGTATTCGCGGGCGAACGGAACCCCCTGCGCCACGCATTGGTCGATGATCGGGCCGCTGACTTCTGCGAGACGATGGACGTTTGCTTCGCGCGACCGGAAATCGCCCCCTTTGATCGTGTCGTAAAAGAGGCGATAAACGCTATCCCCGTCGTTTTGATAGTTCTTGGCGGCATTGATTCCGCCTTGGGCGGCAATGCTGTGGGCTCGACGTGGGCTGTCTTGATAGCAAAACACCTTCACCTGATAGCCGAGCTCCGCCATGGTCGCGGCGGCGGAAGCCCCGGCCAAACCGGTCCCGACAATGATCACGGAATATTTCCGTTTGTTAGCCGGGTTGATCAGGCTGACGTGCGCCTTGTAATCCTCCCATTTCCGTTCCAGAGAGCCGGGGGGGATTTTGCTGTCGAGAACGCCGTTGGAACCGTTGGTGCTCATGAGTTGGGGAGGCGGATAAAGCCCGTCAAGACCGCGAGGGGCAAGGAAGCGTTGCCGAGAAAGATAATCGTCGCGAGAGCGTAGGAGGCTTTGGTGAAAAGGGGAGCCAACTGCGCGTTACTCACCCCGAGACTTTGAAAAACGCTGGCGAATCCGTGGCTCAAATGCAGGCAGAGGAGGGCCATGGAGAGGAGGTAGAAAAAGACAACCAACGGATTCGAAAAGGCCGTCACCACCATGCGATAGACATCGTGATGACCCTCCGCCGTTTTGTATTGAAGATACTCCGGATCCGTGACGCCTGCGGTGAATTGAAGCAGGTGATAGATCACAAATGCGGCTAAAATGGAGCCGCTGATCACCATGGTGAGGGAGGCGGTGGAGGCGCGCACCTTATTTTTTTTGCGGTAAACATCCGGGCGAGCGGCCTTGTTCATTCGGGCCAACTGAATCGTATTGACGACATGCAGCAGAAAGACGGCCAGAAGGCCGATCCGGAAAATCCAGAGGATCGGTCCGGTGCTTTTCAGCTTGTAAGCGTAGGCATTGATCGCCTCTGGCCCCAAATAAAGGGTAAAGTTCCCGAGCATATGGATGATGACAAATCCGACCAATGCGAGACCGGAAAGGGCGACAATATATTTTTTGCCGACCGAAGATTGATAAAATTGCACGAGAGCATGCATGCAGGGAAGAGGGGTTAGCGGTGAAATGAATTCTGTCCCTCGAAACTATAAGTTTTGCTAATAATGTCAACGCTGGGGGTGGCGCTCTGGATGCGAGCCCCGGGGCGGTGTCGATGCAAACGCCACTTTACAAGCCGTTTACGACGTGAAACCATCATTCAATCCCCCTTCATGATGGAATTCTCTACCCCTTCGGATTTGACGGCAGCCCGTCCCGGCGACCGCCTTCTCCCCCCGCCCGGACGCGCTTTGGATCATTGTTTGGCGGCGGCCCATCTGGCTTGGTGGCGAATTGATGCGGAGGGACAGCTCAGCTTTTCATCGGAAGCCGCCCTTTGTTTTGCCGAGGAAATTTGCCCCCGCTATCCGGATAGCTGGCCCCCGGTGTATGAGCCGTCGGATGCGAGTCGGCTCCAAGAGGCGCTGGAACGGTTGCGTGGAGAGGGAATCTCGTTTGACTTGGTGTTGCAACGGGCGGTGCAGAATGGCACTGAGCCGAGTTACCACCGGGTGACGGGGGTGGCTTACACCATTGAAGAGGCCTTGCATCGTTGCGGATTGATCGAGGATGTCTCGGCCTCCCGGCGGATTGACCGGCGGCTGGGCGAGGCGTTGGAGGCGCAGCGGGATTTCGCGGCTCGCTTGGGGGCGGTGCTCTTTCGCGTTGGGCACGACACCGACGGTCGGCCTGTGACCCATTTTATCAGTGATCAGGCGGAGATTTTATTTGGCATCCCGTTGGCGGATTTGATTGCGAACTGGCAAACGATCCGGGGCCGGGTGCATCCGGAGGATGTGCAAGCCTTTCTGGCTTTCGCCACCGGGGCGGGGAGTCTGGAAGGGAGTCATGGCATTGATGCCCGCATTCGGGCGGGCGACGGGTGGCGGCGGGTGCATTTCGAGTTTCGCTGCTGGAAAGATCGCGATGCCTGCCTGCGTTGGGACGGGGTGGCGACGGAATTGCAGGCCAGCCCATGGGAACATCTTGGTGCGGGCGAGCAAAAAGCAGCGCTTTGGGAACGGCTGGAAACGGCCTCGGGTCTTGTGCTTGTCCTGCATGACGAAACCCCGGCCCGGCGGTTGCTGCGAGTGAGCGATTCGGTCCAGCGCATCCTGGGCCATTCCCCGGCGGAATTGCTCGCGGCCGATGGCCCGGGGTTGCGCGAGCTTTGTCATCCAGATGACCGGCCTTTGGTCGAGCGGCACCTGACCGCGACCGCCGCCATGGCGGAGGGGGAATCGAGCCAGGTGGAGGTGCGTCTCCGGCATCGGTTAGGACATTGGGTTTGGATCCGGGCCACGGAAACGCCGTGCGTGACGGAGGGCGAACCGGCCATGCGTCTGCTCGGGATGGCACAGGATGTGACCGAGATGAAACGGGCCGGAGCCTGGAATGAACGACGAACCGCCCTCGACATCGTGGGCAAGGTGGCAGGGGGGGTGGCTCACGACTTTAACAATCTGCTGACGATTATCACGGCGAATCTCAGTCTCGTGCAAGAAGGGAGCCTCTCCCGGGAGGAGGAAGGGACCTGCCTGGATCAAGTTTTGGCCGCAACGGAAACAGCCGGGCGTTTGACTCGCCAACTGCTCGCCTTCGCCCACACCGGGCGACCGCGACGCCGGGATCTCGACCCGGCGTTACTCCTTCGCGATGTGGCCGAAGTGACTTTACGCGGGACGAATGCGGCTTGTCGCTTCGAGATTGAGGCCGCAGGAGCCGGGATTGCAGCCGATGAGTCGTTGATCCGTCAGATGTTCCATCATCTGGTGCAAAACGCGGCTCAAGCAGCCGGACTCCGGTGCGAAGTGATCTGTCGACTCCGGCGGGCTCGACCGGAAGAAGTGCCCCGTGGGGAGCTGCCACAGGGGGATTATGTGGTCATCGAAATTGAGGACGATGGGCCCGGGATCGACCCGGCGTTGCGGGCGCGGATCTTCGAACCTTTTTTCACGACCCGCCCAGATCAGAGCGGTCTCGGCTTGGCGTTGGCCCAGCATATTGCGGTGAGCCACGGCGGATTGATTGTGTGCGAACCCCTCAATCGTCGCGGGGCCTTGTTCCGGATTTTTCTACCGGCCGTGGCGCTGCCTCAATTGGAGCCGCCGACCCGGGCGACCGGGGAATTTGAAGATTGGATTGGGCCGCCGCCGAAGGTGTTGATGCTCGATGACGACGCCGATGTGATGGCTCCTTACGCCCGGATTTTGCAACTGGTGGGGTTTGACGTCACGGCCACGACCGAGGAAGCCGCCTGCCTTGAGGCCTTCCTCGCGGCCATGCGCAGCCCGCAGCCGTTTGATGTCGTCGTGCTCGATCTGACCATGCCGGGGACGGCGGGTGGGGTGGCGGTTTTGGCCAAGCTGCGGGAGATCGATCCGCGGGTGCTGGCGATCGCGCACAGTGGCTATTCGGAGGACAACGCCTTGCAACATCCCGAGGAGTATGGATTCCGGGCGGGGTTAGCCAAGCCGGCACCGATCACCCGGCTGGTCGCGTTGCTCAAACAGCTCGCCATGGAGGCCCGGGCGGTCCGCTGAACGACAAAGCCCCGCGCAAAAAGATCAAGCAAACACGACAGATTTTATACAACAGGGGGGGGTGATTTGAAGGATCTTTGCGGACTTCCCGCACCTCCGATTGAGCAAGCAGGGCTAACCCCGCACCGGCAACGTCTCTCCCGCTACCCAGACCGGCTCGACGACTTCCTCCACGACATCCCTCGCCAGGCCGCGT
>CAZSPO010000192.1:0-7133 GCA_964608775.1 uncultured Chthoniobacterales bacterium
ACTCTGTCCACGACCTGCAACCATGGCTTCTAGGGACCCCGTCAAGCGCGGTGCCTTGTTGGAAAACGGCGACAAACGGTCGCTGATGTAAAGCATGCCATTTTCCTCAAAATAAACGTCGTCCCGCCGCTGGAGTCGGCGGATTAATTCTTCTTTGCGGGGTGAGGTCGTCGCGGCATTCGGTTCGAAATTTCCTCGGAAAAGAGGGAACCCGCGCGAATCCAACAGTTGAATCACATTGCTCTGGGCGAGATCGATTGAGGCGAGGCGATGTCCGAGTCGTTCGACAAGGATTTCAGCCCCGATGAAGCCGAGAACAGACCCGTCCCGGGTGTCGCGCACGGTGATCACGATGGCGCAGACCATTTTGCCATCGGCGGGCCGGGGATAGGCGGGGGAAACGGCATAGCCGGCAGCCCGGACAGAAGCTGGCAACCAGGCATCACTCGCGTAGTCCCGGCCTCGCGAGGCCGGGAAGGCTGGAATGGCGTCGATGAGGCGACCCTGACGGTCGGCCACAAACATGCCGTCGATGCCTGGATGGCCCGTGAAGCTGCCAGCCAGCCATTGTTGGATCGCGAGGCGGGCATTCAGCCTCAACATCGTCTGGGTGAGGGGGAGCGATTGATATTGCTCCATCACTTCGCCGGTGTTCGAGAAGTCATAGTCGACCAACCGCGCGATACTGCGGGTGAGAGCCATTTCTTCGTTGATAATGCGGGATTCGAGAGTCTCCCGAAGGATCGAGTAAGCGACCAGCGCCATGAGAAGCGATGGCACCCATCCGGCAACCAGCATAGCGAGCACGAGCTGATACGGTTTGAGACGGGGACGACCGGCTCGGAGGTTGCCAAGTTCGCGGAGCGGCATGAGGGGAAGTTTAGCCCGGATCGATCAACGCGATGGCATGGTCTCGATCCGCTGAAGGGTGCCGGCAGCGACGCGCTGGATCTCGCGGGTGGTTTCAAGGGAAGGGGGTGCCCCGTTGGCATCGCCGAGCAGGCTCCGAATCGTTCGAAAGGCTGAGAGAGTCTCCTGCACCGCGGCATTGCGGGCGACGCCCCCTTCAAAAAGCGCGAGTCGTTCAATGAAATAATCGAGCACGTCGAGCCGGAGCAACCCGCTGGCTTTGTCAGCGGAATAATCAGCGATGAGGGCAGTGGTGAGGATTTCGATCCCTCGAAGCCAGCCGCCAGCGCTGACCAAGTGGGCGACGGCCTCGTCTCGATAACGCACCATGGCGCGTTCGACGTCGCGTTGGGTGGCGATCAGCTCATTTTCGAGTTCGGTCCATCGCCCGGCTTCGGCCAGGGTCATCATGCTTTTACTGTGGCGCCCGACCTCGTTCCGCAAGGCCAGCGCGGTGGCGAGACGGAGGAGAGCGCGCCCGTAATCCTGCAACGCCGGGCCCTGACGGGTCTCGGCGATCAAGCAGCCATCGGCGATGAGCACCCCGAAGTTCAGGGCCAGCTGAGGGCGGGCGGCGAAAACAGCAGCGGGAAACGGCCGACTGAGTTGGCTATAATCCAGAGGGGCGAAACGCGCCAGTTCGCCCAACGTTTTTTCGATGGAAGGAGCCGTAAACTGATTAACGCCGAATTCCTCGCGAATATGATCATCATCCAAAAGTTCCGGCGGGATTTCCTGCGCCTTCAGCAAGGAAATGCCCAGCGACAACCAGATGATCCCGAAGAGTTTAAAAAGCGACATGGTTTCCACCAACCGTTCAAACTAGAGCATTCAGCCTTCTCTGGCGAGTCCGCTTATTCGCTTTCTGCTGAATTTCCACGAACCGATTCCCCCTTGACCCCGTTTTTCAACGCGCCATAGTGCGCCGCGGTCGTTGGGCCGTATTTCTCAATATTCACATGCATATGGACGTCGGCACTCTGCTGTGGGCGGTCTGCTACGTAGTGGTTTTCGCCGCTTTCACCCTCTACGGAGTTCATCGCTACACCATGATTTTTGGTTACTTGCGCCATCGGCATCACGAGCCGAAGCCGGGGGCCTGTTTTACCCCCCTGCCCCTCGTCACTGTGCAGTTGCCCATTTACAACGAACGCTATGTAGTCGAGCGACTCTTGGAGGCGGTCGGACAGCTGGAATACCCGAGGGACCGGCTTGAAATCCAGGTCCTGGATGACTCCACCGACGACAGCCGGGACTTAATCGACGCCAAGGCTGCGGAGTTGCGGGCAGCGGGGCTCGACATTGTGGTGATCCGCAGGTTGAGCCGCCAGGGCTACAAGGCAGGAGCTCTTGCCCACGGGATGAAAATAGCCCGGGGGGAATTTTTCTTCATCCTGGATGCTGATTTCGTGCCGTCTCCTGGGATACTGTATCGCACGATCCACTTTTTCACGGACCCGGCCATCGGGATGATTCAGACCCGATGGGGGCATCTGAATCGGACCCATTCCCTCCTCACGCGGGTGCAGGCGATGTTCTTGGATGGGCATCTGTTGGTGGAGCAAACGGCCCGGAGCCGCACCGGTCGGTTTTTTAATTTTAATGGCACCGCCGGAATTTGGCGCCGGAGCTGCATTGAGGCGGGGGGCGGTTGGCAAGACGACACACTGACGGAGGATCTCGACCTCAGCTACCGGGCTCAGCTCGCCGGATGGCGCTTTCTTTTTCTGCCCGGCGAAGTGACTCCGGCCGAGCTGCCGGTGGATATGAACGGGTTCAAGGGGCAGCAGCATCGCTGGACAAAAGGGTCCATCCAGACTTGCAAAAAGTTGCTCGGCCAGATTTGGGCCGCCCCGCTGCCCTTGGGGATCAAAGTGGAGGCGACCATTCATCTCAGTTCCAACTTCATGTATCTCTTGATGGCCTGCCTCTGTCTTTTGCTCTATCCGAATGCCCCGGCCCCTTTCTCTCCGGAGGTCCAGCTATATCTGATTGATTTGCCCGTGTTCCTGGCTGCCTCCCTTTCGGTTGCCGCCTTCCATTTCTGTGCGCAGCATTCGCTCCACCCCAAAAGTTGGTTTCGCGAGTTGCTTTATCTCCCGGCCCTTCTCGCGCTGGGCGTCGGTCTCTCGATCAACAACGCTCGTGCCGTTTTGGAAGCGTTGTTCAATCATCCAAGCGGCTTTGTTCGCACACCCAAATACGGACACAGGTCCGGCAGCGGTGGGCGGAGCTGGCACAAGATGGCTTACCGCCCCTTGGGGGATCTGCTGCCATGGATCGAGCTGCTTTTCGGTGCCTATTTTACCTACTGCCTGGTGAATGCCTTGATGTCCGGCCACTATTTTTCCGCCCCATTCCTGATGCTATTTCAAGTCGGCTTCCTCTATGTCGCAGGGGCTTCTTTTTACGTAAATTGGCGACGGGCCTGGGAAGTCCGCCACCCTCCATCCCCCGCCGAGCTGCCTGCGTAAAATGGCGGTCCGTGTTCGGAGGTGTCACCGCTATTATTACTTCCCGAACGATCGGTCGCGAGCCACCAGGTTCCCTGAAGCCCATCGGCATGCTCGAGGCTGACCGAAATGGCGAGCGGCGCTCCCGGCTTCACCTGTTTGTTTTCCCATGGGGCCGAGAGGGCTTTCATCTGCGGCGCCCGGTGCAAGGCTGGTTTTTTGGTCCAAGCCTCTTCGAGCGCCTCCAAAACCGCCGTTGGGGTTTTGTCGGCCAGATGGGTGCCAAATTAGGGCAATGTCGCCTCTTCTTTCTGGCCCCAAATAAAGGCATAGCTACCGAGAGCCCGAGGGTCATCCAGGCCCCCGGACGCGTGGAGGGCTCGGTATTCATCCGCTTTTTGAGAGGTGGGAGAGCCAATTCGCTAATAGGGCGGCGACGAGCAGCAGACTCACCCAGGTGCGTTCTTCAAAGGCCGTGATCCATCCCGCCATTGCCAGCCGCAGGGGGGTGGGGAGACATTGGGCGACTGCAAGAATAATGAGGGCTATGATAAAGACCGGAGCAAAGGGATGCAAGGCCCAGCCAGCCCCCCAATCGCCTTGCACCCAGGCCACGCCGGCCCGGGAAAGGCCGCAACCCGGACAGGGACATCCAGTGTGCTGAAGGATGGGGCAGCGCCAGAACGACCAGCCAAACCGAGTCGCACCGAGCTGGAGCCCCGCAACGAGCAAAAGGGCGAGTCCCATCGATCGCTGGGCGACCAATGGCCCGAGTAAAGCCCGGGAGAGGGGCAGCCGGAAGCGGCGGATTGGCCTCTCGCTACTGCTCGGTTTTAGTGGCTTCATAAAGGCTCACGATCCCCCCGTTGTAAGGAGTAGCGGTCACGGTAGAAAACCCGGCGGCCCGCAGGAGAGCGTTCATCGCGGGACCAGAAGGGAAGGCTTCGATTGAGGCCCCGAGATATTCGTAAGCCGCTCTGTTTCCTGTGAGCAACCCAGCAATTTTCGGTAGGAACCGATGAAGATAAAAGCGGTAGAGAGCACCGAACCATCCGGAGGGCATGGAAAAGTCGAGCACAAACAATCGCCCGCCGGGTCTCAGGATCCGGTGAAACTCGGCGGCGGCGGCGGGGTAATCAGCCATGTTCCGGAGACCGAACGCGATCGTGAGGGCATCAAAACGATGAGCGGCGAAGGGAAGTTGCATGCCATCGGCGAGGAGGAGCCGTTGGAGCCCCTTGGCTCGGGCTTCTTGGAGCATGGGCAGACAGAAGTCGGTCCCGATCACACGCGACTTGGGGAGGGCGCGCTCGAGTTCACGCATCAGGTCGCCGCTGCCGGTGGCCACGTCGAGAATTTCAACTGGGGCGTGGCGAGCCACCCGACGCACAGCCGCCTTTCGCCACAGAATATCGCAGCCGCCGCTGAGCGCCCGGTTGGCGAGGTCGTAACGGTGCGCGATATCAGAAAAGTAACGGCGGACAAGGTCGGGATTCTGCACGCGCCGGAGAGGGTAGATCAGATTGGCTTTTCAGGGAGGGAAAATGCCCAGCGGAAGGTATTTTCAGTGCATCTGAGGAAGACCGAGCCGAAGGTGGTGCTCACGAGAGGACTTGAACCTCCACGGGTCGCCCCATACGATTCTGAGTCGTACGCGTCTGCCAGTTCCGCCACGTGAGCATCGGATGACTACGAAATATGTC
Organism: uncultured Chthoniobacterales bacterium; assembly: GCA_964608775.1. Taxonomy (GTDB): domain Bacteria; phylum Verrucomicrobiota; class Verrucomicrobiia; order Chthoniobacterales; family CAZSPO01; genus CAZSPO01. The sequence continues at coordinate 5,066 of CAZSPO010000192.1, forward strand.
GCCGGGTCAGCCAGGTGACAACTAGAAATTCCGACCCCGGTTAAACCATTCCCCTCTAGGCGAGGTCGGGTTCTTTCTTGTCGGGTTCTTTCTTGTTGCCCGGTCGGGACCGGCCCTGTAAGGGTTCCGGCTTCCATGTTTGTCCGACTGATTCTTCTTCTTCTGCCCTGTGCGCTGCTTTTCGGTTGCGGTTCCTCGGAGCCCCAGCGAGAGCTGCGCGAACAACGGGTCGAGATTACCTGGCTGGGGCATCAATGTTTTAAGCTCGTCAGTTCCCTCGGCATCACGGTGGTCACCAATCCGTTTGACCCCAATTTTTTGCCTTACCCGCGTCCAAAGGATTTGTCCGCTGACGTATTGTTGGTCACGAACGAAAACAGCGCAACCAACCACACCGATCTGCTGGCGAACGTCCCGCAGACCTTTCGGAGTTCCACCGGGATCGGGAGCAATCGGGCGAGCGGCATGCTGATTCGTGGGGTGCCGACCTTCCAGAACCGGGCTCAGCAATTGATCGTCGGATTAAACACCGTTTTCTCGTGGACCATGGATGGGGTCCGGTTTTGCCATCTCGGGAATATCCGGTATGCGCTGGAGTCGGAGGAACTGCTGAAACTCGGGGAGGTGGATGTCTTATTCCTGCCGGTTGGGGGGCCGCCTGAGTTGACGAATGAGGACCGGCGAAAATTAATCGAAGGGTTACGCCCGAAAATCGTGGTTCCGATGGGGTATCGCACCCGTTACACCGCTCAATATGCCTTCGGACCCTTGGGGAGTTGGCCGACGGGTCCTTATCGGGTCGAGCGTCTGAGTTCTTCGACTTTCAGCGTGTCCAAAGCCACCCTCCCTGAGGGGCTGACGGTGATGATTCCGAAAGTGCCCTGACATGAACCATCGGGGTAAACCGTCCCGCGTTTTGGTCGTCGGTGGCGGCGGGCGGGAACACGCCTTGGTGTGGAAACTGGCGGCCTCCCCTCGTGTGGAAGCGCTTTTTGCTCTTCCCGGCAATGCAGGCACGGCGGCGATCGCCACAAATTTGCCGCTCTCCCCCTCCGATCACCGGGCGGTGTTGGCGGCGGTGAAGGAGCATGCGGTCGACCTGGTCGTGATCGGGCCGGACGATTGTTTGGCGGCCGGGCTGGCGGATGATCTAGCAGAGGCAAAGGTGGCGGTTTTTGGGCCGAGGCGGGAAGCCGCTCAGCTCGAATCCTCGAAGGTATTTGCGAAAGCATTTATGCACCGGCATGGCATCCCGACCGCAGCCGGTGAAGTCTTTGCTGAACCAGCAGCGGCCCAAGCCTTTGCCAACTCGCACCCGCTCCCTTTGGTGATCAAGGCCGAAGGGTTAGCCCTCGGAAAAGGGGTGATCATCGCGACGACCCGGAAGGAAGCGGATGAGGCGATTCGTTTGATGATGATCGACCGGCAGTTCGGCGCGGCGGCCGACCGGGTGGTGATCGAGGAATATCTTTCGGGGCGCGAATGTTCGATCCACGCGTTCGTTGCCGGTGGCCGGTTTCACCTTTGCCCGGCGGTGCGGGATCACAAACGGGTGGGCGAAGGGGAGACCGGCCCAAACACCGGAGGGATGGGGACCTGCTGTCCAGTCCCAGGCATGGATCGAGGGGTGATGGAGGAGGTAGAACGCCGGGTGCTCGCGCCGTTCGTCGCGGGCTGTCGAGCGGAGGGGATCGATTACCGGGGCATGCTTTTTCCGGGGCTCATGCTCACGCCCAATGGGCTGCGGGTGCTGGAGTTCAACTGTCGTTTTGGCGATCCGGAGACGCAGGTGTTGATGCGGCTTTTGGAGAGCGATCTGCTCGATTTGCTTGAGGCAACCGCTGAAGCCCAGTTGGAGAGGGTCTCCCCGGTCTGGAAACCCGATGCCGCCCTCTGCGTGGTGATGGTCTCAGGCGGATACCCAGGGCCCTATCCCAAAGGCCTGCCAATCACGGGGTTAGTCGGCGCAGCGGCTCACGCCCCTGAGGTCGTGGTGTTTCACTCAGGCACAGGGGGCACACCGGATCAACCGATCACCACCGGCGGACGCGTGTTGGGGGTCACGGCC
>CAZSPO010000193.1:0-7125 GCA_964608775.1 uncultured Chthoniobacterales bacterium
AATATATTGTGGTCTGCTCGCATTCCCTAGCCGCACCCACTTTTAATCAGACCCGTCATGCAGTCATGCACCCATTTAAAAAACGTCAGTTGACAACTTGCTGATGCAGCGCCAGAATATCTGTTCCCTTAGCCACGACATTTTTCATGACCGACTCGACCGACTCCGCTGCCTCCCCTTTTAACTTTGAAGCGTTCCGCACCCCCAGCCGGACCCAGCTGCTGGAGGAAGCCAGCAAGGTGGTGCCAAATACTCAGGTGCTGATCAACATGGTCTCTCGCCGGGTTCGCGAATTGAATTATGGCGATCGCTCGCTGATTCCGGTCTCGCCATCCATGTCGACTGGCATGATTGCTCTGGCAGAAATTATCGCGGGCAAATTGCAGTTTGAATATATCGAGGACGCCGAATAGCGACGGCGCCCGCCATGGCCGAGGAAGCTGTTACTAACCGGAAAGCGCTTCGGGATTATCACATCGTTGAGCGCTATGAAGCTGGTGTCGTTCTCAAGGGCACCGAGGTCAAATCGATCCGCGCCGGCCAGGTTAATTTGAGCGATGCCTTCGCCCGGATCGAAAAAGGGGAGGCCTTTCTCTACGGAGCCGATATTCAGCCGTATGACCGAGCCAGCCATGAGAACCACCTGCCCAAACGGCCCCGCAAATTACTGCTGCACAAGCAGGAAATTCATAAGTTATTCGGGCTAACATCGATCAAGGGATACACCCTGGTCGCCCTTCGCATGTTTTTTAAGAATGGCATTCTCAAAGTGGAGCTCGGCGTTGGGAAGGGGAAGCATGCAGCGGATAAACGGGACGATCTGAAAAAGAAAACCGTCGACCGCGAAATGCAGCGGGAGATGTCCCGGTTTAACCAGCGCGGTCGTTAACCGCACGAGTTCATAAAAACCCCACGGTTTCATGCTTCGGTGGGGGGCCATTTGAAAACCGCAGAGAGAGATTACTGAGCGTATCGCGGGTCGAGATAAGCCCCCGCTGCTCCCCCCTGTTCCCAGCCCTGTGGCCGGTTCCAGGGAATGGTGTGCACCCGGTCGATTCCTGCTTTTTTCAGCGCGACATCCTCGGTCTGAGTGGCGCAACCGCCAATCCCGAATGACCCGAGAGCGATCCACAAGGCCACCCCCCAACGTGTGAAAGTTTTATGCATAGCAAGTTTGACATTCTCGGTCTTCTGACTGTCGCGTCAAGCCCGGATAGATTCAGGAATCGGGCCAACCCGTCATTCGACTGTCCAGCGCAAAGATTTGGCCGGAGACGGCTGGCAACCGGTCAAGCAAGAGAAGGGCTGCGGCCACCTCCTCCACCCGGCTGAAGCGCCGGAGCAAATGACGATCGCGATACCTTTCGACTACTTTGCGGGGGAGATCTCGGGTCATGGCGGTCTCCATGAACCCGGGCAGCACCACATTGGCGCGCCCCTGTTCAGGCCCCCACTCCCGCGCGAGGGAGCGGGCGAGCCCGATGAGGCCGGCTTTGGCCGCTGCATAACCGCTCTGCCCGGACGAGCCGAGCGTTCCGGCATGGGAGCTGAGAAAGAGGGCGTGCGCCTCTTGCATGCCGCCGGGGCGCCGACGTTGCCAGGCCCGGCAGCAGAGGAAGGCTCCGCGCAAGTTGACCTGGTTCACCGTTTCCCACTTGGGTTCGTCCCATTCGTGGAGGCGACCCTCGCCGGTGACCCCCGCATTGAGAATCAGGCAATCAGGCGGGGGCATCTGGGTGAACCACGCTTCGACCGACCGCTCATCGGCTACATCCAATGCCTGACGACCCGGAGCGGCCACTTCGTATCCGGCGGCTGCGAATGCCTGCTGCAACGCCCGGCCCAGTCCGCCTTCTCCGCCCGAGATCAGCACCCGTCTTGCGCCCGTCCCCATGCGGCTCACTCCGTCGGCGAGGAAGGCTCGGAAACCGGTGGCGCAGCGCCGCCGACGTTTTCGATTAAGATCGCGTGCCGATCGAGACGGTAACGCACCCCGGCCAGCTCACACAAATAGCGAAGAGCGTCGCTAAGGGGGACGTTGCGGAGCTCAAGATTAACCTTCACCGAATCGAGATCTTGATCGGAACGGACGACAAAATTGGGTTCATACTGGCCGGTGGTGGCGATTTTGGTTTGTTCTCGGAGGTAGGCAAGGGCCGTGGTGAAAGAAACCGCGTGGAATTTCACCTCCGGGATCAGAATGGATTCGATGCGCCGTTGTTGCGCGATCAGCTCGCCCATGCCGCCATGGCGCACCAAGATGGAACGACGCAGGGCCTGTGCACCGGCATGGCGTGGCTCCACTTTGAGGGCATATTCGACTTGCTCGAGCGCTGAGGTGATTTCGCCTGCTTCGTAAAGTTGCACGGCGGCTTCGTAGAATTCGTTGCTTTCCTGAGCGACCAACCGCACCACGCCAGGGATCGCCAAAAAGAATGCGACTGCCAACCAAAGGAGGGAACGAACCATATTCCACTCTCCCATCCCTCCTCCTTTTTCGCAACCTGGAAGGGCGGTGGCCTGCCCGTTTGGGGCCGATTTCCGATCCCTTTGGAAATTGCCGGGCAGCATAGGTAAATTACCTTGCGTTCCCTCGGCTGCCGACGAAGCCTAGCGAATGTCTTATGGCTTCCATTGAAGGCAAACTAAGTCGAGTCGGTCTTACCGACATCATCCAAATGGAGTGCCTCTCCGGGCGCCAAGGGACGATTGTGGTGAGCGCTTTGAGCGGCAGCGGGTTGATCGACTACAACCCGGGCCGCATCACCCATGTCGAATTCGCCGGTGCCAAGGACAAAGAAGCGATGATTCGCATGTTGGTCCTTGATGATGGTTGGTTCCGGGTTGAAACCCGCCGGAGCGACGCCCTGATTACCATTGAGCAGAACTGGCAAAATTTCCTCATGGATTGCGTGGTGGAAGCGGATGAACGGGAGGACGCCCGGGAAGCGGGAGCTGCCGAGGCGGAGAGCAATGCCCGCAAACCGGTGCAAGGCCTTCTCGACCAGCTGCCCGAGGCCATGGCAATTTCTGTCGAACGCGAAAATGTCCCGTGTCACGAGTGGTATGATGAACGGGAGGAGGTCATCCGGGAGACGTGGGATCACATCGAAGCCTTGACCGCCGAGCTCGGTCCATTGCTTGGGCAGGAACGGGTGACTTTGGGCGGTCGGGAATGGAAAGATCTCGTCACCGTTTTTAGCGCGGCTCCCACCCGAACGGTGAAGGCGGCATATCGTGATGGAGCCAGCTTGGTTGACGCTGCTTTGGGGTTGGAGGACGCCCTTAACCGCACCCTCTGATGGAGCCACCCGACTTGCTGCCCGATCCTGAGATCGTCCTCGCTGCCGCGTGGTTCGATGAACGCGGGGCGCTTAAGGCGGCCAACGGCCAGCGGGATTATGGATGGTCTACCCTAGAAAAATTGGCCATCACGCTCGCCCGGCATTTGGATATGGGGCGGGACTCGTTTGATTGGCTGGTCTTTGACAAGCTGCAGCTCTTTGTCCAAAGCCGCCGGGGCGAGGCGCTCGTTTGGTTGACCCCGCATGAAGCCGATTGCCATTGGATCGCCAACGCCCTTGCTTTGACCTTGACGAATCTTCAGCAAACCGAGGCGTTGCGCCGCAGTTCGGAGCTACTTGCGGAACCAGCCTCCGAGGTTTCGGCCGCGGAAGCGGTGCCAGACGGGTTTATGAGCGAATTCGAACGCATCCTCGCCAAAGCCGTCGGGCCCACTATGGCGCGCCGTTTGATCATTCAAATCGCCGGCGTCCAGCGACTCAACCCGGAGGCCATCCCGATTGCCGCCCTCGACCCCTTCGTCCATGAACTCAGTCTGCAAATTCCTTACCGCGGTCGGCGCTCTATTTTTCTCACAGAAGTGACCCAGCTCATGAGGAGCCATGCCATTCCGCCCAAACGGATCGGGTTCGCCGGGGCCCAGCGCCTCGGCTCACCCGGACGCGTTGCCACCCCCTAACCCCCCCGGTTTCATCAAACCAGTCGGGGTTGCTTGATCTTTTTGCGCAGGGCGTTGTCGTTCAGGCGGGGGCGTATCACAACAGAGACGCCCCCGCCTGAACTTCGCGGTCGGCACAATAATCTGCGGCGCAACCCCTTCCTGCTCTTATGAAATAGGGGGGGTAAATCAAAATAAAACTGGGGGCTGACTTCATTCGCCCTTGGTCAATGGGGCCAGTGTTCCGGCGTATCCGGTCATTTCCAAATAGCCGCGCCCGTTGAACGGCTGCCCCGCCCGAGTCCCGCGAAAAGTCACGGCCCCTTCCCAATACCGGATCGGATTCAACTGGAGCTCCTGATTGTCCAAGGCTGCTTCCACTTCAATGGTGAGAGCGGCCGCTGGCATTTCCAGCCGCCACGCCAGGGGATAACGAGCCACTCCATCCGGTGAGCGCCACCAACGGAGTGGGGTCAAAGTGAAGTCCGCTGCGCGCACCAGAGTCGGTTCGCCTTCGCTCGGCCACCAGAGCCCCTTTGAAAACGGATCGGTCGAGCCATCTTTTTTTCGCAATTGGTAAACCATCCAATCGCTTCCATCTTCCCCCTGCAAACTAAACCAGTCCCATCCGGCTTGATCCTCCGCTAACTGGTTCGTCGCCCATTCCCGGTCCATCCAACTGTTGCCTTCCACCGGAATCTCCTGGTCGCCCAACTGAATCACCCCGGTTGTGGCTAGACGGGTGAGCGAATAATAAATCGACGCCTGGTCGGCCCCTGCCGCTTTTTGGCTGTAACCGGCCTCCCCTTGCAACACGACGGGGCGCATCGGGCGCAGGGTTAATTCAAGGCTGAACCCCTCCGCTTCGGCCGCAATTCGCCAGCGATCATCCTCCAGGCGGTCGGCGGTCCAGTTTCCGATTTGGGCGACCCGGCTTCCGGTTGGGGGAAAGGCGGCCTCTCCGAATCCGCCCCGCACAATTTTTTGATCATGAAAAAACTGGCCGCGCTCCAGATCGCTGATGGCGAAATGCCCAAAGGCAAACCAATCGCGGACGAAGGCAGATGAGGCGGTCGCCGAGCCGGGAGGCCGCAGGCCGCGCCGGAAAAAAGTGAGTTGATAACCCAAACGCCCTCCGTCCGGGCCCGCCAGATTGCCCGTGAAATACCACCACTCTGTTCGAAACCCAGGGTGGGCATGGTGATCGCGGGGAAATTCGATGGTGACTCCGGGTCGAGCGGTTTCCCAAGCGTGGAGGTTTTTTGGCGACGGCAGGGCAGAGAGGGCGAGAAGCAACAGGCCGAGGGTGGGCAATGCCAGCATCTTTTTCACAGTGCCCGGAGGATCGAGGTCACTACTCGCTGCGGACCGAGTTGAGATGTGTCGACTTTTAAATCGGCGATAGAGGCGTAGAGCGGCTCGCGTTCCGCCAGCAGACGGCGCACGGTGGCTGCCGGATCGGCGGTCTGCACCAGGGGGCGTTTGCGATTTCGGAGCACTCGATTCAGAATCGCCGCTTCGGAGGCCATGAGCCAGATGACGAACCCCGCATTTTTGAGCATTTCACGGTTTTGTTCCCGCTGAATAATACCGCCGCCTGTCGCGACCACCTGGCCAGGTTGCTGAAGGATCTGTTCGAGCGTTTCGCTCTCCACCTCCCGAAAGGCTTCCTCCCCGTGAAGTGCGAAAATTTCTGGAATCGAAAGACCGGCATTTTCGACGACCTGGTGATCAGTGTCGACGAAAGGCCATTTCAGTCGCCGACTCAAACCGTGACCGATCGTGCTTTTGCCCGTGCCCATAAACCCGATCAGAATGAGATTACGGGGCAAGGAACGAGCGGGCACTTCGAAAAAACAACGGAAGATTACAGTCTATATTGGGACTTTAAAGTCTGACAACAGACCGCGCCTTCGCTCCCTTTTCGTCGTGGTAGAGTTCATACTCCACCTCGTCACCTTCGTGCAAGGTCTTAAAACCATCCGCCTGGATAACGGAAAAATGCACGAAGATATCGGAGTCGACAGCGGGATCGATGATGAAACCGAAGCCTTTCTTTTCATTAAACCACTTAACCGTACCTCTTGCCATTGCGTGAACAGGTTGATTTGACATAAACGTAGACTAATTGCGATACGGATGAACCATTCTTTCGTAGGAGTCTGTAACCCGACCGGGGAAACGGCCTCAAATTCTGCAAAAGTCAGTTATTCCGTGTGCCTTGCGTCAGTTGCTAGGTATTACGTTCTCGCAAATCAACCAGATGCGCAAATTTCATGACCGATTTTAATCGAACCGGAGTCCCCATTGCCCTTTGCCATGTCTCGCCTGCGGAACGTTCCTTATTGGAAGCGACAGCGGAACAACTTCGCCCCCTTTACCTCGCGGCGAGCTGGGTTTCACTCGATTCGAATCCTGACTGGAAAAAATTGAGTCTCGACCTCGAATCGAATGGCACGCGAGTGATTGTCGCTTTTGGGGGCGGGCCCCGCAGTCCTGCCGCCCGGCTCGCTGCTGCCACGTTTCTCCCCGTTCTCGCCCTGCCACCCCTGGCTGGAGCCACCTCTCTCGGTCGGATTCGCAACGGCTTACGCACCTCGCGCGATCGGGCTCCCGTCGCCTTGCTCGCGACCGGTTTGGCCGGAGCCCGAAATGCCGCCCTTTTCGCTGCGGCTCTGCTTGCGATCTCGGATCGGGTGGTGGCAGCGGCGTTACGCAAATTCCGGGAACAACAGACCTCGCAAGTCTTGGCCGCCACCCTCGACTGAGCGCCTGTTACCTGACCGCATGGAGACCTTCACGACCCGTTGCCTGGCTGGTGACCCCAGGGGAATCGCAGCGGCCGCGCATTTGCTGGGGGATGGAGCCGTCGTCGCCCTGCCGACGGAGACGGTTTATGGGCTCGCTGCCCGAGTGTTCGATGACCTTGCGGTCGCCCGAATTTTTGCGGCGAAGGAACGGCCTGCGTTCGACCCGCTCATCGTGCATGTGGCCGATCCCGCTCAACTCAACTCCGTGGCTCTGGTGCCCGTCGGCTTGCGCGACCGGGTGGCCGACTTGGTGGCCGCCTTTTGGCCCGGGCCACTCACCTTGGTGCTGCCCCGGCAGGCCGACCTCTCGGAACTGGCCGCTCGGAGAGGCTACGTAGGTCTCGAGGGCCTGAA
>CAZSPO010000194.1:0-7057 GCA_964608775.1 uncultured Chthoniobacterales bacterium
CCGCATGCGCCACGTCACCGGCAGCCTCGCCGCGAAAGTCCCCGAGGCCGCCCGCTTTCTGCCGTCATCTCCAAGATCTAGCCACCGTGGATGGTGTCACGGCGATCACGGTCAACGGCCATTCCTGCGAAATTCACGCGCTCACTTTGGAAAGAAATTACCTCCATCGGCGAAGCTCTCAGGCAGGCAAAACTGCTTTCTTGATGGGCCGAGCTGCTGTTCTCTGGCTGGGGGCTTACCCGGCGCAGCTAGAGGCGGCGGCGAACGCTTCTCGCAGTTTGTCATAGAGGGGAGCAAGGGCCTCGGGAATGATTCGCGTGTGGCCGATGGTGGCCATGAAATTCGAATCCCCCTCCCAGCGAGGCACCACGTGGAGATGCAAATGGGTGGCTAACCCGGCTCCGGCAGCGGTGCCGATATTAAGCCCGATATTGAACCCCTGCGCCCGAATGGTCTGCCGAAGGACCTGCTCGGAAAGTGCTGCGAATCGCCAGATTTCCAATACTTCTTCCTCACCCAAATCCGCTAGGTCGGCCACCGTTCGGTAGGGGCAGACCATCAAGTGCCCGGTGGCGTAAGGATATTGGTTCATCAAAACAAAGGCATATTTGCCGCGATGCACGACCAGATGAGCGGCATCGTCGGAAGCCATCGCTGCGGCTTCCAAAAAGTTGGTGAGGGGTTCTTTGCGTTCGAAATATTCGACACGCCACGGGGCCCAGAGTGATTCGATCTCTTTCTTTGGGAAATTCATCGAGACATCCTGCGCCAATCCTGAAATCGGCTCAACCCTCCACTCGTCCCTCAGGGGGCGGGCTCCACGCCGAGGGTGGCTAGGGCCGTCCCCAAAGCGGGATCGGCAGGATGGCCATCGAACAGGATACGCCCTTCCGGATCGACTAAGAGTTGGTGGGGAAACGCATCGTTTTGAATCAGGCTATTAATCCGCTGATCCTCCGTATCAAGGAGCCACGGGATTTTCATGTCAAATTCCTCACGGACCGGCTCGGCTTCCGCCGGCGTTTCCCCCACGTTTAAAGCGACCACCCCAATATCTTGGCTTTCCAAATGGGACGCCAGCCGCTTCAGCTCCGGCATCATCTGAATACAAGGGCCGCACCAAGAAGCCCAAAAATCGATTAACACCGCTTTACGCCCTTCCATGAGTGCCGCTAATGTCGTGGTGCCGCCTGTCGCTTCTCGAAGGGGAATATCCAGCGGGATCCGTATCCCCGCCAGCAATTGTGCCCGCTGATAGTTGGCGGCGAACCTGGCAGCGAGCGAGGCCTCCTGTGGGCTTGCCCAGAAGGCCTCCATGTAAGCGAGCTTCACCTTCTCAGGCTCCTGGCGGGCCTCTGCAAGTCGAGCGTTCGCCAAGGCTAAATAAGCGCTGCAATGTCGGGGGCCCCCCACGAACCTGTCCAGACCCGCTCGATTGCCGACTGCTTGGTCAATAGCCGTCTCCAAAAGCTCTGCGTCCCCATCGAATATCGCAAATTGCAGCCGGAGAAAATCGACGATCGGTGTCGGCACCCCGCTGTTCAGGGCCTCCCGCGCCGCCCGACCGAACCCCTCCGCATCCCCCTCATACTGCCGGAGTTGCACGAGGGCAACCTGGGCCTCGGGGGCCAGCTCTTCCGCGCCGGAGAGTGTGTTTTCCTTAGCTTCAGCTGCCATCAAAAGCAGCGGTGCTAGCAGGAGACCACGCCAACATTTAGAAACGAACAAGGGGGACAACCAATCATTCACAACCCTTGTTTCGCAACTGCCAACCCGCTCGGTGGTTCCCAAATGCTGTCAACGCAGGTATTCAAACGAGCCCACCGGGGTGATTCGCCCGACTTTCGCTTCGGGAGCCCGTTTGTCCAACGTCCCCGGAGCCATCGGCATGCGCCGAACATGACCGTCGCAAAAACTGACGAGCGCCTGACCACCAAATCGGAAATGGACGGTCACTTCCCGCTGATCAAACCCATAGAATTCCTCTACGAGCGGGTTGTCGGGGCTGGCGGGTGATTGAAAGGTATTGATCTGAGCGCAGGTAGCAAAGAGCGCCACTCGCGACGGCTCGGGTTGGGAGGCCAGCGCCACCACCGGCCCGCCCCCCATCCAGCCCCCTCCCAAGTGGACATTATATCCATACCCAAAGCTGGCTCCGTTGTATTTCGGTTTCCAAATCGATTTGTCGTAAAGAAATCCGGGGCAAATCTCGACGCCCCCCACCTGATCCAAATAGGGATACAACGGCGAGCCGGTTTTATCGAGTTCCCGCTCCCCCTCACCCTTCCGGCTGCTCCCGGTGGTCTCAAAGCCAAACCACCACGCCGTGCCGCCGACAATGCGTTGACGGTAAGGAAACAGCCGACCGTTGTTCTCGTTCGCAAACAAAATGGCGGCGAGCGAGAGCTGCCGAAGATTCCCGGCGGAAGCCGCCTGCCGCCCGGTTTGCACGGCCTGCCCCCAGACGACAACGCCGAGGCTGGCGAGGATCGCCACCAGGCCGATCACCACCAGCAACTCGACGAGGGTGAATCCACCCGCTTTTACCCCCTTCGGCATGGTCGGCGATGACAGAAAAAGAAAAAGGCCGCTCCCACAAGCAGCCCGACGCTGCCCGGCTCGGGAATGGCCGCGATGGCAGCACCCGGTGGCAAGCTAGTAAAATCAGCTTCCGTATTGCTCAGCGCGATCCAACCCTCATGGGTCAGGGCCAAGTCGCTGATCCCCACCGGAGCCCCTGTCCAAGAGGCCGGGTAACCGGGGCCCGGCGCACTCAGCAATTCCCAGAACCCGTTGTCGTTCCAACCCTCAATGTAATAATCCCCCGCATCCGATGGCCCGGCTCCTGTGGAACTGTCTGGCGGCAACGTCTCCGCCACGCCATCGGTAAAGACCAACGTGATCGGATTGCCCAGGTCATCCACCGCCCCACTCACGCCAAACGTCCCGTTGTCATTGGTATCATACCCAAATCCAAAGACGACCTGACCGAAAGAAAACCCGGTGTACCACCGCATGAAAAGCCGGGGATCCGCCGCCACCAACGCCGCCACGGCATCTTCTGCGGTGGCTGAGGTTTGCCATCGATACCCCCACGCAAGGGTCCCGAGATTGGTGCCGGTGCCCGGATCATTCCAGGCCAACACCACTCCCGTCTCCTGACTCCCGCTGCCGACCCAGAACACCACATCGTCCAAGGAAAGGACGGTCTGCGCGGGCAGCCGACTGCCCACGGTGAAACCAACAAGTAGAACGAGTGCGAACACCCGTCCGAATGAACTGATCATGATACTTTGCTCCTGGTTGGAGAAACCGGAACGCCCGGAGCCGCTGACATGGCGGAATTGTTGCCATGCAACAACCGCTATGCCGAACCCCCCGGTCACACCTGTCTCTCATGCTTCATTTTGGCGATGAAGATTTAGACGACCGCACCGCAATCGCGGGCAGACGCATGAGCATGATCGGGGCGAATGTTCTGACTCCTGGCTTCCGACGTAAAATGAGGATCGTCACCTCATTCCCCGCCCTCCTTCCCCCCGCCTTCACCAGCCGCCGAAGCCGCCGATTGGCATATTGGGAGGTTGTATCCAGTTACAGCAGCGCAACTGTTCCCGGTTTTCACGGGATTCCTCGCATCCGACCATGAAGGTCCTTACTCATCACTGGTAAAGAACTCCCGCTTTTCTGCACCACCCGCCCCAGGCGAGCAAGCGGAAAATCACCCCACGGTTTGATAAAAACAGGGAGGATTACCGTCGGCGTTGACGACTGACAACCAACAGCCCGCCAGCCAGCAGGAAAAGCAGCCCCGTGCCCGGCTCAGGAACCAGCTGTGCCGACTCCGCCATGCTGTTGCCCCAAGATGTCCACAGCGGTCACATCGACCCGGTATCTTGGCGATTCAAACCCTTGCAACCATTCCGACGGAACGACGAGCTTCGTGGTGAATGTCGGATCGTCCTCGGTGAATGCCGAAACGATATCATCCGTCGAGGTATCGTTACCCTCCAGCCCATCATCGTAAAGGTGCAGATACCAAGTATAAAACCTCGTCACACTCTTCCCTTCATACGTTAGCCCAAACACCCCAAAATCCGCAAATCGATGCTCCAAGATCACAATGTATCCCCCGGCGTCCAATGTCCGATAATCATAGAAGTAACCGTCCAGGGCCGCCACCACCGGATCGGTGTTCAGCGTCCCATCGATATCAATCCCACGATGCCAATCGTAGTTGCCCCCACTCGTCTGCACCCGGGGGCCGAAGGCCGATTCGATATCCGAAAAATCCCGACCCGAAACCGGAAAGTCCGCCGCATCCGCCGTGCCATGCAAGTCATCGAAAAATTCAATGACATCCGCGTAATCAGCTCGCGCCTGGGGCGATAGCCACACGCTAAAGCAACCAATGAAGAGAAAGAAAAGCAAACGCATGGCCGTTTTATAGTGAGTTTTGTCGGCTTCGCAACTCCCTTTCATCCAACCCCAACCGACCTGTCCGGCAGGGAAAATCGACGCTTCCTATACTCTGAAATCGGTCGCTCCAGACCGACCCAGCTTAGCTGGGCCAGCAGGAAGGTGAACGGAATTAATATCACCGGTTTCCACCCCGTCGCCATGACCGCCCCCAGCCAGGGCACCGGCAATAAAAGCAGCTCCGTAAAGTTGTGAAAGAGAAACGCGGCGTAACTGACCCTCCCCGCAGCTGCGACCCAGGGGAGCCGCAAAAACCAGCCGCCAACACCCCCCATCCCCCGGAGCGACTTGTCAATGAGCCAGACGGCAAACAACCCCACCCCCAAGCTGAAATAGAAGACCCGACCGGGAAGGGTGACCCCCATAAAATAAACCGCCACAAACCCCACAACCGCCAATCCCCCCACCCACAACCCCATCCTTCGCAACAGATGCAATCGCCTCGCCGCCCCCGGTCGCCAGCGCCAATAAGCCAGCAACGCCCCCAACCCCAACACATCCATCTGCCCCGGCACGGTTGCAAACCACCACAAATCCCAGACATTAATCCCTGCCCAGGCATGCAACCCTAACATCACCCCCAAGTAAATGAGCGCCACCGGGATCATGGCGATCACACACACCCCCACCCAGCGCGCCGGCAAAAGGAGGACCATGACCGGCCAAACCCAATAAAATTGCTCTAGCACCGCGAGCGACCAGAGCGGGGAGAAGCGCCCGAACCATTCCCGTTCAACCAACATCCCCACGTTGCTCAAAAAGAAGAGATTCCATCCCCATGTCTCTCGGGCGTAAGGGACCGCAAACCACGCAGTCACCAGCAACAAAAGCAAATGCGGCGGTAAAATGCGCAGATACCGCCGACCATAAAAATGCCCTAGCGCCCGCCGCACGCTCCCCGCCTCCCCCTGCAAATGCCCTCGCAACCCCAAAAGCGCTCGCGTGCCAAAATAACTGCTCAACACCAAAAACAAGACGACCCCCATCCCGTCAAACGGCAACGCCTGCGGGAGGTAATGATGCAACATGACGACCGCAATCGCCACCGCCCGCAATCCATCCAGCTCAGGACGGTAGGGATGGGCGGTCGATTCCTCCTCGGTTTTCATGGGGCCCCCGTAAGAAAGAACAACCCCGCCCCAATGAAAAGCTCCATCCCCTCACCCCCGAATGCTCCGGGCCGCCCGCCGCCGACACGCCAACGGGGTCTCTCCGTAGGTCGCTTTGAACCGACGATGAAAATGACTCAAATTTCCTATCCCACATTCAAAGGCCACTTCCATCACCGGCATCCCCGTCTGTTCCAATAATCGTTTCGCCCGTTCTAACTTCGCTCGATTCAACCAAGCCGTCGGTGTTTCCCCCAAAAACCGCCGAAACGCTCGGGCCACATGCTCGGGCGTCCGACCGCACAACCGCACGAGCCGAGGCACCCCCCCCTGCAAATGAGCCGGCTCCCGCGCCACCGGCAATGCCTCTCGCAGCCATGCCGGTGCCCCCGCCATTGGCCCCTGGCTCCCCCCGCTTCCGTCCCGCACTGTGCGGGCCAGCCCTGCGAGAAAATAGTCGGCATCCACCCCCGACCGCTCCCCTTCCCCGGCCTCCATCGCCAGCCGCACCACCGCAGCAAGTTGGGCGGGATCGAGCCGCCGCACGACCGGACCTCGCCCCGCCTGCCACAGGCCAACCTCCGCATGCCGTTCGATAAAGGCGGTCGCCACCGCTGCTTCAACCGCCACGTTTATCAAACACAAGGCCGCATCGACCGCGCTGCGGAAGGTATGGGCATCCTCCGGTCGGATCCCAACCCAATCCCCTGCCTCTAACCGTTGCCGTTTGCCTCCCACCAAATGCCAGCCCCGCCCGGCTTCCACCGCGAAACACTCGTAGAAATCGTGGCTGTGCGGCTCTGTTTCCTGGCGCGCCGATATCACGGCCCGGGCCACATGCAGCCGCTCGCCCTGCCGACAAATAGAGGTCCATCGCAGCCGGTTCACCCCAATAAATCAATGCTGCACACTTTTTTGTCAAATCCGCGCAAGAAATATCAAATGCAAACCCCCATATTCACCTCATGTCCACCCTCACCCACCCCCGTCTCTCCCCCGATCAAGTCGCCGATTATCAACGCGAAGGTTATCTCATCTACCGCGAACCCGTGCTGCCCCAACCCGCTTTCGACGCCCTCAAAGCCCATTTCGATGCCAAACTCGCTGCCCTCCCCCCGGGGGAACGGCCCGAGGCGATGGATACCCCGCACTTTGAAGATCCGGCCCTGTTCGAATGGGCGTTTGCCCCCGAAATCCTCGATTTGGTCGAACCGATCATCGGCCCCGATATCATCCTCTTCTCCACGCACTTCATTTGTAAACCGCAGGGAGACGGTCGCCGGGTGCCCTGGCATGAAGACAGCGGTTACTGGCGCACCAAGCTCAGCCCGATGGATGTTTGCACGGTCTGGCTCGCCCTCGATCCTTCCACCCGCGAGAACGGCTGCATGCATGTGATCCCGCGCACGCACAACACGGGGCGCAAGGGTTTCAGCGATTACGATCCCGTGGATAAATCGACCAATGTC
>CAZSPO010000195.1:0-7006 GCA_964608775.1 uncultured Chthoniobacterales bacterium
CTCACCCCTCTCTGTTTTGGTTAACAGGGCAAAAATGCTTGGGGTCCCATGTTTTCGGGAGTTCGAAATTGGGTGCCTCGCTCCCCCCGCAGCCCCGTGGCTTGGGTCTTCAGTTTCGGCCGCTCGCCGTCACCCGGTTTCAACGGAAATGCATTTCCACGAGGAGTTTGCTTGTCTGGCCACTCGAAAAAGTGCCAGAATTCCGAGATCAAGCCCTATGCCCAATAAAAGTCATCGGCATCTCATCCAATGTTTAAATCAAAGCGCATGCACTCAACCCTCAGTCGCTAAAGCTCCTTCGGGCGAGTGATGCGCGACGATTCGCCACAAAAGAAGATGATCCACAACATTCTCGAACGGCACGAAATGCTTCGCCTGCTCCAGCCATTTCTGCGCCTGCAAGAAGCTGATCAGGTGGTCAGTTAGCTGAGTCGTGTGCTCGGAGCGCCGATCCAGAAGCGAGACGATATTGTCTGCCAGACAAAGGTGCATCTGAGCTACAGGGGCTATCGGATTGACATTCGAGATCTGCGTTGGATTGAAGGATCAGGATTCGCTGTGTCGATTCAGTTCAAGGCCAAACAGAAATGGCATCACGGCATCTTTCGAGATCAGAACCGAGCTCTACTTGATGATTTGCAATCGATGTGTCGCTCGGAAATTGCAGGACTAAGCTTTTCCCCTTTTTCAACAACCGTCCCTGGTGATCCGCTTATGGGGGAAGGTTCGATCCGTCTTTCCTTCTTTCACGACTCGCGAGCTTTCAACCAGAACTGGAGTGAAGGCCGAGACATTTCCCCGCTCCTCCTTGCTCCCGACTCACACCACGGGAACTGTTTCATCGAGTTCCAGTTCAATCCGGCTGGCTATGTCCGGCAGGGGGACAAAACAGTGCTGAGGTCTGATTGGCTACAGAACGCGTTCCTGATTTCCGAAGGAATCGAGAGCGATGCCAAACGCATGCTCGGAATGGACTGAACGGCGAACAAGACGGTGGTGGACAACCGGCTACCCGCCCCGAGTCGAAATGACCCTCATGACAACAACCCTTAACCCTGTTGCGGAGTGGCGCTCCCGGTAGCCGGTGCCACACCTCGACGTTCTCCAAAAAAATCACATGAAGCTTTCCAAATGCCTATTGCCACTTTTGCTCACTCTTGCTCTTTCGTTTGCATCTTGCGGCAAGAGGAACGAAGATGTCGACCTCAACAATCTTAATTTGAATTCTCTCACCGAGAAGGAATACAACGCTTTCAATCGGGTGCTCTACAACGAATGGAAGAGGGACGCCCAGAGCGCCGGAGAGGAGGCTAAGAATGCGATTATCGGCATGGCCGGATTGGAAGGGCGGCCAGAGTCACACGGTGTGTTTGAGGTTGATGTGAACTTTAATATCAACGCGATGCTTTTGCTCGTTGCTAATGCCAATAAGATCAAAAGGGAGATCGAATTTGTCGAAGAGTTCAAGAGGCAGATGGCGAGTGTGCGAGCACAACTCAAGACTGAGGACGAGAGAACCTACTTTGACGTTTTCACTACGTTATTGTTATCCGAACATTCAAAGCTTTGAATCCGCCTTCAGCAGAATCAGAATACTCCCGACATGAACAAATTTTACAAGATGATTGCCTTAGTTGTCGCAGGAATTTCTCTGCTTGGAACGCTTTCTGTTGCCGCAGATCCAACCAAGATGGATCCACCTCCAAAGCGACTTGTGATTACATTGCCTGAATCAATATCATTTGGTGGGACGGCACACAAGATTGCGAAGATCGATCAGGAGACTTTTGTTGATTTATTCACCAAGATTGCTGAAGCGTTTAATGCTGATTCCAAACAATTTGGCGCGGATGCCTCTAATTCATTGATGGAGATTTGGGGACTTAAAGATCATCCACATGCGAAGGGTGTTTTTGCTATTAGCCCGATGTTTAATCGAGATATGTTGGTAGCGACTGTGATGGTTGGCAATAAGATCAAACTTGATGATGATGACTTCGAGCGGATTAAGATGACATTCGCTGAGTATGCTCGTAAGACTGAGAATAAAGACGAGCAGATGTTGATCGCAGTAATCTACGGGTCACTCCTCGCAGAGTGGAAGCACCCGTAAACCCCCATAAAAAGATTCGGAGAACAAGCCGCGTCATCACAACCACTACCAGCCGCCCTGTTTCGATGATTTCCCGTAGCTACAACACCAACCCCGTGATCGACGTGCGCCCCCGCTGGTAGTGGTGCATGCGCTCATCGTTCGCAAAAATGAAATTCGAGTGTCCACATTGTAGGCAGCATCTTAAAGCTGAAGAGGAGCATCTTGGAACTCAGGTCGGGTGTCCCTCGTGCGGCGAGAAGATTAATGTTCCCGACAATTCGAGAAATACAGCAGAACCAAACATAAAAGGAAAGGCAGCACCGACTCCACCGCCCCTGCCTAAGCCGCCCGCCCCTTGGACTGAACTCAGTGAAGAAGATTCACATCATATGTGGGGGCTCAGAGGTGCGATGCTTGCAATGCCTCTCTACATGCTGGCGCTCTTATTCTTGATAATCGGACTTTGGGATTCGATTGGCATGAAGATGAATCCTGCTCTCATTAAATTTGCGATTCCAATGTTAATCGTCTTGGGGGGTATATCTCTGCGATCATGGCAAAGTATCGCGTGGATGAAGACAGATCCATATCGCGCCTCAGCAATGGGTAAAAAGCTTTTTTTAATCTTTCTTGTGCTTGCCACCCTAGACACAGTGATTTCCGAATTTCCAACGGCGCGCTTCGAAGGTCCCCTTGAAGCAATTCGAACCGAGCAAGTCAATTACCTCTGGTCGACGAAGACTCTCTATGTGGTTGATCCCGACAAGACAGTAACTTACGAACCAAACCTTATCTGGTTCTTAGGATACCTGTTCACAGTGGCGCATCAACTTATTGAACATATAGCAATATACGCGTTTATAGCACTTTTATACAACCGCCTCCGACAAGGAAGAGTAGAATTTAATTGGGATCACTTTCTCTACGAAGTCTCTTGGGGAAAATATGGTGCAAAATATAACTGGAGCGAACAAGGCGCATGCACTCAACCCTCAGTCGCTAAGGCTCCTTCGGGCGAGTGATGCGCAACGTTAGCAAAAAAATGAAAACACAATACTCGCGCTCAGTAATCGCCGTTTTAGCCTTGGCTTGGACGGCACTTGTGACCCCAGTAACAGGGCAAGCTCAGGCTGCTAGTCGAGGAGAGGAGTATTTCCTGATCCGAACACTTGAAGCTCTCTACGAGCAGTGGCCACAGGATGTAAGTGAACCTGCAGAGTTCACCGCCACAGCAGCAGAGCTACGAAGAGAGGCGATTCGCCTGAAAGTGCGAGCGGAACGGGCGAATTTGCACCCGAGCGTGACTGATGGGTTTACAGACTTTGTTGCACAGCTCGACGCATTCACGACATTCCTAGCTAATATCGGTGCCATCCAAAAAGCCGCAATGGACCGAGCAGGAAAGGAAGAGTTTGCATCGGGCTTTCATGGAGGCTACGCGGCAGCCGGCACTTATGGTGCTCTCTCCCAGAACGAGAATGTTACTGGCGGAGAGGCCGCGTTGGCATCCCTAATTGTTGGAGGACTTACATACGCAATTGACTCATGGGGCAAGGCTAGTGCGCGGGATGAAGCTGCGCGAAGTGCAGTAAATGCCGAGGCACAGCGCATCCAAGATCAATTCACAGCCACACTTGAGCGTTCGCGGCAGCGATTCGTGGACTTAGCGCGCGCGAAAGGCTGGGGCGATCAAGAGTGTCACCCGACCATGCGCAAGCGGTGCTCAAGATGTATGCACAAGGCGACGTGAAGGGGCTTACGGCAGAGGTGTCCAGACAGCGGACAGCACGGCCGTTCGATCCGTTTATTGCCCTTCACCACAACGTCTTTCAGGCTTTAGAGAACATTGACAATCCCACGGCTTTGGATCGACTGAGTGCCGATAGCTATTCGCTGAGGCAGCTTATTCCTGGAGATGACGTTTATTCCGAATACAAGTTGGGGGCGGTGTCGCAAGCGGCCTTGCTTGCGTCTGGCGCAAGAGATGCTGAGAGGAAAGGCGGGGCGTCGCTCCG
Organism: uncultured Chthoniobacterales bacterium; assembly: GCA_964608775.1. Classification (GTDB taxonomy): domain Bacteria; phylum Verrucomicrobiota; class Verrucomicrobiia; order Chthoniobacterales; family CAZSPO01; genus CAZSPO01. The sequence goes on from CAZSPO010000195.1 coordinate 4,111, forward strand.
GTCTTCGGAGCGCAGTCGCCGCGCGGTTGAACTCTGGGAGGAAGTCCACCGTCTGCAATCGTCTGACCCATCAGGTTACGTTCGTTTGTATCGGGCAATGGCATACGCCTCCGATGGTGACCCTGCCAAAGCGCGGCGTGAGATGGAGCCAATAATTGAACTACTCAAGGAAGATGGTGATTTTTTGTATGCGTGTTCATGGATTCTGTGTTTGGATGGCGATTATGACCAGTCCTTAAAGTTTCTGAACTGGGCTTTGCGCACCGATACTCAAGACTTGGGAGAGGTGCGCAAGGATCACGATTTCGCCGACCTCCGGAGGCATCGCCCAGACGAATTCCAGAAACTGACTACACCTCAGTGGACATGGAATGTTCAGAACGGCTTAATTTTTGCCGACATGAGCCTAACGAATAACTCCGCCTTCACGCTGACCAATGTGAAGCTTATTTCAGCAACGGATGGCTGGAACCCTGATTTAACTGTCGAATTCCTAAGACCAGGCGAAACGAAGAAGTGGGGATGGGTATCGCAGCCACCAGCCGACAAACGTGCTACGGTGAGTTTGAAGAGCGACCAAAACCAATAAAAAAGAATGCTAACAAGACGGTGCTGGACAACCGCCTACCCGCTCTGTGTCGAAGTTTTGCTATGATTTTAACCTTTAACCGTGTTGCGGAGTGGCGCCGCCGGTAGCCGGTGCCAGACCTTTGACGTTCGGCAATAAAGTATGCGCATCATCTTCGATTCAGGAGTCCTGTACAAAATCGGCAGTGATCGTGCATTACGTTCACTGGCCCAGCAGGGCGTTTTCAACGGAACTTCCCATGTGTGGAAAGGCAGTCGGTGGATATCGTTGAATGATTACCTCAAGCTTCCACCCCCGCTACCTAGACAGCGCGGCATGGAATCAAATACGAATGAAGTCTTATTCCCTGAACACGTCATTGCTTGTGCCTATTGCTCTCAGCTTGTGCGAGTTCCTCTTGCCACATCAAACCTGCAACTACGGTGTCCTGAGTGCAAGAATTTGATGGCGATGATTTCATTAGAGGGTGGTTCCGTACAATTCTCATTCCAAAATAATATGTATTCAGCTTTCGCACCGCATTCGCATATCACCAATAGGTCGCAGGCTTTGCGTGTTTTACAACTTCCGAATGACGCTAGCATGCAACAGATTAAAAAGGCGTATCGGAATCGGATGCAGATGTGCCATCCAGACAAGGTGCAGAATCTTGCAGAGGAAATTAAAGAGGTTGCGAATAGACTTGCCAGACATCTGAACGAAGCGTTCAACATCCTTTCCAAAGAATGAAAGCAGAGCCGAACAATAAAGGGTGTATTGGAGGCGAGGAACGAACCCTCTGAATACACCCATGGTTGAACAAGCTCGGTTGGTAAAAGGCGAGCAACTTGGTAACCTGGGGAATGAAATTATAGGGGATGCTTGCAAACCAGAGGATCGCGATGGTCCTGTCCCAAACGGCTGTTCAGGTTCGCTTGATGGTGAATTTGACGTTGGTCATTTGGGTTGTCCATCAGTTCCAAGTGTCGTAGGCTCATTTTCATGTTTCCACCCCTTTCACGCCACCCAAAAAGCCATGCCCCAACCTTCCCTTCACACCGCTGCACAGCTTCTTAGTTTAAGAAGACACTGGCACCAACTGTTGGGGCAGCTCTGTCGGCTATGCTTTCCGAAACTTTAACCCGCCATCCCGTCTCGACGCTCAGCCCTGCCCCGGCGGTCACCGCAGCTTGGACATTAGGCGACTTCACGCGCAGATGAAATGAACTCGGTTGAAGAGAAGTTTTACGAGACCGCGGGGGAGGAACTTGCCACCAAGAATATCAATCGAGGTGCTTGGGCAAAGGCTTTCAGCACCGCTCTCGGGGACGAAGCGAAGACCAAGGCAATTTATATTCAGATTCGGGTCGATCAGCTTCGAGGGGGGCTAGCCAATGAAACGCGGATGCGCGACGATCACGTATCTCATGGCTTGCCGACAATTGCGGTTTCAACGCGATGGGATTTTTGGACCGGTGCCAAGATTGTAATTAAGAACACCGGCGAACGAGCGCTTCATCTCCAGAGTTGCGTCATCACCAATCCACGAACCGGCCAGCGCTCCTGCATACGGAACTCCCGCATGATTGCTTCCCGAGAAGCAATTGAAATCTCAGACTCCTTTCTTTCCGCCGAACACATAACTCTTCAATGTGCTGAATTTGCTCAGCCTCTTCATTTTTGGCCCGGTGTCGTATCGTCACCCTCCAACCCGACCGCATCTTGAACTTCCAAGAAATCCCCAACTCGGGCGATTGAAATTGCTGCCCGTAGTTCAATTCTGCATTGTGCGCCGGATGATCCGTCTCTCCGTCTCCGCCCACAAACCCCGTTCTGGGTGTGGTTTACCCCCGTGCGCAGGTTCAATTCCCCTATTTTGATGGAGCAAATCAATTTTCAGGGGGTATGCCCGTAAATGTCCCACCCTCCTTTTAAATCCGCTTTTATGGCCCGTAAATCCGCAACTCCCAAAGATTCTTCCGCAAACCTCGGCTTCGAGGCCAAGCTCTGGCTCTCCGCCGACAAGCTCCGCAACAACATGGATGCGGCGGAATACAAGCACGTCGTACTCGGCCTCATCTTCCTCAAATACATCTCCGACACCTTCGACGAACACCACGCCAGGCTCGTCGCGGGTGAGGGCGACTTCGTCGGAGCCAATCCCGAGGACAAAGACGAATACTCGCCGCCAATGTCTTCTGGGTGCCCAAGGAAGCCCGCTGGGCTCACCTCCAAGCCAACGCCAAGCTCCCGAGCATCGGCAAGGACGTGGACGACGCCATGGTCGCCCTCGAACGCGACAACCCCCGCCTCAAGGGAGCGCTCAAC
>CAZSPO010000196.1:0-6990 GCA_964608775.1 uncultured Chthoniobacterales bacterium
TTGCATTAAATCACGCGGAGCGCTCCGCGTGATTTAATGCAAGGCCAGAGGAAGCGAATGCAGGCCAATCATTGAAAAGCGGCTGACGAATTTTTGGAGCGGAGCACTCAGTGTGAGAGTTCGGTCGCCAAGATTAGCGGGAAAGGTGATTCGGATACTGGTTCAGCCTCCCGAGGCGGTGCAGTGTGGATTTTTGACCACTAGTCAGGCGGCTTGATGTTCCGCTCCTGATTCCCCAGTGCTCCACAGTGAGGGAAGCTCATCAAATTTGAGAATACCATCCTCAGTCTGTTGATTCAGCTTTGCCTTGAATCTAGCAACAGGGCTGTCCGTCAGAAGGCGGGCAGCCCTATTGTTGTAATCTAGAGGCCACCCCCGACAGTTCACCCCCGAGCGGATGCATTCCAGCCTTGAGCAACGACGCCAGCTTCACATTGATCTTGTGCCCCTCGGTTTTGTTCTGAAGACGGACGACGTCGGGGCGACCCATGTCCAGCGCGATGCCGCTGGCGTTGTTCTTCAATGAAAAAATGCGCCACACCCCGGCGAAGTTGCCGCTTGGCACTTCGATTATCATGCCGTTGCGCAGGACCCGCACCGGCCTTCCGCCATTTGCCTGCCGCAATTCGCGCAGGCGGACCCACACCTTGTGAAAAGGAATGATGGTGGGGACCGGATCGAGAGCCAGCCCGTAATTGTCGGCGATAACGAGGGCGGCTTTCAGCTCCTGAAGTTTACCTTTTACCAGTCCGACGAGCTTCGCGGGATTTTCCTTTTGCACTTTGAGGGGCCGTGAGCCGTCGGGCTGGCGGATGCGCTGGTGCAGCAGCAATTTGCCGTCAGTCTCGATACCGGCCACTCGCCAGGCATTCTGCTCGGCTCGCATGCCGCTCATGTCGACCGGCAGATGTTGGACGACGCGCCGTTCGGCGAGAGCCTGACGGATCTGCTCTTTCCATTCGACGGGCAGATCTTGCAGGTAGGGGTTGCCCTGCGCAGTGAAGACGATCTGCTCACCGAACAGTTTCCGAGCCTTTTGCTGATCTTCCGGCCCGAGGCCGCGGGCTGCGAGGTAGCGGTTGGCGATTTCGTTCCGTCCATGCCCGGGCAGCAGCCGGGAGGCGAAGGCAAGGACGCAGGCGTCGAGCGCATGGTGAAGATGGGTGATCCCGCGAATCGCCTGCTTTTCGCGGAAGACTTCGCCGGTGGCAGAATCGATCACGTTGGGATTCGCTGCGCTGAGGCAGCCCAGCAAGCGCCAGCTCTTGCGGACGAGTCCGGTGATGGCTCCGGGGAGGCTCAGAGCAACGATCGGTTTCTCTCGGTCGCGATAAGGCTTTTCCAGCACGGCAGCCCCGAGCCGGACGAGCTGGCTGGTCCGGGTGAGATCGCCGGGGGTGAATTCTTTTTCTACGTAGGTCTGAAGCAAAAGCAGTCGCTTGCGATTGCGCTTTCGCCGCCGGTCATCGTCGTGGCCCCTGGTATCGAGGCCTTCGACGAACTGCTGATACCGGCTCTCGGACCAAACCCCCAGCCGATCTCGCATTTCTTCGTTCTTATCCAGATTGGCCCATTGGATGAATTCCAATCCGGTCATGCTGCCTTTGGCTTCGTTGACGTTCGGAAGGGTGACCACCAGAGAATCAAGGGAATTCGAAGGGCGGACGGAATAGGGAACGATATGATCGAGCGCCATTTCTCCTGCGATGACAGATTGCAGATCATACGTGCGCCCCGTGTAAGGGCAGGTGCAGCCGAGGTCGTCGGCGATGCGGGCCTTGCGGACAAGCGAGGCGAAATTGGCGGGTGGCCCTCCGGGCAATAACGGATCGAGCTTGCGCACCACGCTTTGGAAATTGCGCAAGCGCGCATTCTCTTCCTGCGCCGCTTCCTTGGCAGTCTTCCCCGAGTAATCCTTCACCTCGCGATTAACCTCCACGACCAGGCCGGCGACGCGGTCGCAATTGCCCCCGGCGTATTCCTGCAACAGGTCGGCCTGCAAACGCTCCAGGATCAGGAGGCGATGCCGGACGAGATGGTTGTTGGTTTGCTCGGCGATGGCGCGTCGCACTCGCGCCTGCCGCACCGCTTCGCTCCGGAAGAGCGGTCCATTCTCGAATGCACCTTCGCTGCCTTCGGCCGGGTGGCGATCCGATTTCATCACGAAGTCGAACGCATCACGCATGATTTCGCGACTGTGCGGCGCGCGCCCGGACATCGGGGGCAACTGCAAGCGTCGTGCGAGGATCTCTCCAACTGTGGGCTGAGCCGCGCCTTTCTTTCGGCGTGATCCGACTGCAGACATCTCGCGCTCTCGCACGGCATCGAATGCGGAGGGATCGTCGAGTTCCGCACGCAGTTCGCCGAGACTGATCGACTTTCCGCGCCAGAGCTGGCCCCAGAGTTTGCGCAGGCGCGGGCCGCTCAGGCAGGCGAGGTAATCGGCAAACGCGCGGTCCTGCATGACCTTGCGAGCCGGATCATAGACGAGAGCGCGGTCGGCGTCGGCTAGGGAAAGCAATTCGTCGAGGTTATCAGACTGCGAACCGGTCAAGGCTCGGACCGCCCGTTTGAATTCGGCTTTCGTGAACGCGCCCTGCTCTTCCGCCATCGCCCGGAGCGACTGGCGCTGCTGCGAAGTAAGCCCCTTTGTCGTTCCCTTCGCGCTGGTAGCGATTCGGACATTGGCAACCTGCATGGCCCAGCGGAATCGAAAGAATTCGGGGCAGGCGGCGGCGGGAACTTTGGAAAGCGCCGAGGCAAAAGCGACGACTGCACGATCGAAAAGCTGGTGTTCGGAAGCGTCCGGATCGGCTCCTCTCGCCCGCTGGAGATCGCGCTCCAGTCGGCTTGCCTGCGCGGCAGAGAGTCGTTCCTCTGCCGCACGATCCATCAGCCGCTGATACTCGAAAGGGCAACGATCAATGATACGGTTGTCGAACCGGGGGTGCAATTGGCCGAACAACAAGCCACCATGATAACGGGCTGGAAGCGTTACACCATAATCGCCGCCCACCGCCCAATCATCCATGATGGTGGCCATGCAGGCCTCGTCGATGGCGGGGAGCATCCCGACGTGCGCCGTCAGCACGGCTCGCACTTCGGCGCAAACCTGAGCCCTGGGAAAGGCGGCATTTTGCGCCTTGGGTCGTTTGTTTCCTTCCAGAGCAGCCGAACGTTTGGGCCCGAGTGGATCGAGCCCGGAGAGATGACACCACACTTCGGCCATCGAACCAGGGCGACCATATGCCTTTTCGAATTCGGAAAGCAGCGACTTGGCCTTCTCCACTTTCTCCGTGTCCTCCTTTTCCGCCGCCAACTCCTCTGGGGAGTGGCTCCAAGAGCGGTTCCCATCGTATCCGCGGTTATGAGCATACCATCGAAGAACATCCCAAAGCTCCGGCCATGTGAGCAAAGGACCTCCGCGCAATACTCTTGCCGCCAAGAACCATGGAGAAGAAGAAGCGACCTGATCGAGTTGGCGCTCTGTCAAGGCCCCGAGGGACTGGAAATACCGTTTCAGGCGGGCGATGCGCTGCCGGGTGGAGCGGATATGCCGTCGCTGTCGTCTGAACTGACGCCGCTTTGCGGCCAAGCAATCGTCGGCCGGAAAAATCACGGTGCCGCATCCGAGCAAATGAGGGTTCTGCCGACCTTCATTCCGGAGCACCGCCCACCCGATGGAGCTGTGCCCGACATCGAACGCGAAATGCAAATCTGGGGGCGCACTTTTTTCCTTCACAACCATCACGTCATAAACGTAATAAATGGTCTTGGATTCAAGACAAAGTTAGATAGCGCAAACCGTTTCCCTTTCCGCCATGCGGATACACCGGTTCAAAAGCGTTCTCTCGATTTCGGGCGGTGCCAGCAATGGCACCGCCCGTTTTTTTGGCAGCCGAGGTCTGTTGCGGCCCTTTGGCTTCAGGGATGGGTCGCCCGAGCGTGCGTGGAACCACACGCCCCATTTCATCGCGCCCCCCAGATCCGGACTTCGTGGTAGAGGGATCGGGCGAAGCCGTCGAGGCCGGGGAAGAGAGAGGCGCTGGTGACGTTCATGGCGTAGAGGTCGCGGAGGGCTTCGTTGTGGGTGGCGGCGGGTAGACGCAATTTCACGATGGCCGTTCCGGGCGGAAGCGGACTCCCGTTCCAACGCTCGTGGCGGGTGGCGGTGAAGAGGCGGGTGTCGAGGTCGAAGGTGGCGGCGAGATTCTGTTCAAAGGGGGTGCGGAGATCACACGGAACGAGAAAGAGCCCCTGCTGGATCGAGAGACGTTCGTTCATCCGTTCGGGGGCGGCGTGAATCACGAGCGGGCGCGGCGGACGTTCGTCGTTAAGAAAGGCGTTGAGCAGGCCGGGGTAGCCGTCGCCAGCCTGTGGGTCACGGGCGAGGGCGTCCTCGCCGAGGTGGTGCACAAGGCAATCGGTGAGGATCGCCGGGCTCACGGCCCAGACGGCGGCGGCGGGACGGCGTTTCGCTTTCTCAATCGCAAAAAAGGCGGCGACATAGAAGGAAAAGGAAAAATCGAGGAGCCGGGTCGGCCCGCCGTGGTGCTGGATGAGGGCGAGCCATTCGATGATGTCGTCCGGGCGCGGGAGGTCCGGCACATAGTGATGCGCTCGGCGCTGGAACTGGTGGAGGAGAAGCTTTTCCCATTGCGGCAGGAGACCGCGATGGATGGCGCTCTTGCTCGCGGCACGAATCAGGGTGGCTTCGAGGGGGACATCGGCATGAGAAGAGCCGCGGAAGATCCAGCCGTCGAGGGTCTGGGCCATGGCACGGGCTTCACTCCAGTCCGCAATTTCATAGGAATGAAATTCGTGGGGAAAAAGGCCGCGCGCGGGGTCCATCCTTGAAGACCTGCCACAGGAGAAGAGCGAGCGCGAGGATCGGATTGCAACAAAGCCGTCAACGACAACGTCGGCGACGGCGACAATGACCGTGAACAGGGGCGCTTCCGCATCAAGCCGTTCGATGTTTCTCCAAAAGGATCGAGCGTTTCCCCGTCGATCTGACAAAGCGAAAGGCCCAACGGCTTCTCGTCACCTGCGTTGCGTCGCGCTTGGCGACGAGCCGTCAAAGACCGGCCAGAATCGCATTGAACGTGGCACTTGGGCGCATCGCCGCCGAGGCCTTGGCGTCATCCGGCTGATAATATCCGCCGATCTCGACCGGTTCGCCCTGGGCATCAAGCAGTTCCTGGGCGATGACCCCTTCTTTTTCGGTCAATGCCCGTGCGATCGGGGTAAATTTCGCTTTGAGAGCCGGGTCGTCATTCTGAGCGGCGAGCGCTTGCGCCCAAAAGAGCGCCAGATAGAAGTGACTGCCGCGATTGTCGATGCCGCCTACTTTGCGAGCTGGCGATTTATTTTCTTCCAGGAACCGGCCGGTTGCCTGGTCGAGCGTGGCCGCCAGCACCTTTGCTTGGGTATGGCCGAAGACCTCGCCCGCCTGTTCGAACGAGGCTGCCAACGCGAAAAATTCTCCGAGGCTATCCCAACGCAGGTAGTTCTCCGCCAAGAATTGTTGCACATGTTTGGGGGCGGAACCGCCCGCACCGGTTTCGAATAGACCGCCGCCATTCATCAACGGCACGATCGAGAGCATTTTGGCGCTGGTACCGACTTCGAGGATCGGGAAGAGATCGGTCAGGTAGTCGCGCAGAACGTTGCCGGTGACGGAGATGGTGTCCTGACCGGCCTTGAGCCGTTGGCAGGAATAATGGGTTGCCTCCGCTGGCTCCATGATCGGAAGGTCAAGCCCGGATGTATCGTGTTCGGACAAGCAATCCTTCACCTTGGCGATCAATTGCGCATGACGCGCCCGATGCTCGTCGAGCCAGAAAACGGCGGGCGCTCCGGTGGCGCGAGCGCGTGTGACCGCCAATTTCACCCAATCACGAATGGCGGCATCTTTCGTCTGGCACGCCCGCCAGATATCCCCGGTTTGGACCCGATGTTCGGTGAGCACCTGATCGGTTGCATCGATTGTCCGCACGATCCCGTCGCTGGGAATTTCGAAGGTCTTGTCGTGCGACCCATATTCCTCGGCCGCCTGCGCCATCAGGCCGACATTCGACACGGTGCCCATTGTGGTCGGATCAAACGCGCCATGCTCCCGGCAAAAGTCGATGACGGTCTGGTAAACGCCAGCGTAACTGCTGCTGGGGATGACAGCCAGCGTGTCCTGTAGTTGACCCGCGGCATTCCACATCTTGCCCGACTCGCGGATCATCGCCGGCATGGAGGCATCGACGATGATATCGCTCGGCACATGCAGATTGGAAATGCCCTTGTCGGAATTGACCATAGCGACAGCCGGCCCGGCTTCGAATCGCGCCTGGATTTCCGATGCAAGAGCCGCTTTCTGATCGGCAGGCAGTTGCGCGAGTTTGGAGAGGAGATCGCCCAGGCCGTTGTTTGCTTCGAACCCGATCTGCTCCAGCAGCGCGCGATGTTTGGTGAAGAGTTCCTCAAAGTAGACCTTCACCGCATGGCCGAACAGAATCGGATCAGAGACCTTCATCATGGTGGCCTTGAGGTGAACCGAAAAAAGGAGGCCCTCCCTTTTGGCTCGCGCCACCTGTTCGCGCAGAAATTGCACCAGCTCCTTGCGGCTCATGAAGGTCGCATCGTAAACCTCGCCCGCCAACAGCGGGATCCCCTCTTTTAGCACGGTCTTCGTCCCATCCGCCGCCTCGTGCTCAATCCGCACCGTGGTGGCAGTCGGCACGGTCACCGACTGTTCATTGCACCGGAAATCACCCTGTTTCATGGTGGCGACGTTAGTCTTCGAATCCGCACGCCAAGCCCCCATGGTGTGCGGATATTTGCGGGCATACGCCTTCACCGCCAGCGGGGCTCGACGGTCGGAATTTCCCTCGCGCAACACCGGATTCACCGCGCTCCCTTTCACTTTGTCGTAACGGGCACGGACCCCCTTTTCTTCTTCCGTCCGGGGATCGTGAGGGTAATCGGGCAGAGGATAAC
>CAZSPO010000197.1:0-6973 GCA_964608775.1 uncultured Chthoniobacterales bacterium
GCAAGCCACCGGTTGTTTTGAGAAAGGATATCGCCCCGGCAGGGGCGGCGCTTCAATCATCGCGACTAGAAAAACAGGCCCCGTAATGGACGCCCCCTCGTTCCAAAAACTCCCGACATTCATCCGGGTAGATATTCGTTCGAGGGAGGGGTTTGGCCGCTTTTTATGTCCGATCCACCGCCCCTGCCGGGGCGAATCCACATCCGGGAATGTCCGGTGGCTTGCGCGCACCGGCTAATATCCGAATGTGCCTCCGGCACGCAACGGAACATCCGCAGATCAGATGAGATGGTCGAACCCAAACTAGCCTCAAACCGCCCTTATCATCCCTTCAGAATCCGAACCCACAATTGGCGTTCTGTCAGGCGGATGACACTAGGTGACCGGGCTTTTCCGTTCCCTTGATCCGGCTTTGAAACGGTCGGGTGCCTAACCTCGATCAATCCACCTCGATCAAACACCCGAATGCCTGCCATTCCGCACGACCATCTATCCCACGGGCGTCGCTTGGTTTTGTCCAAACAAGCCGCATGGGTCGTTTCGCCCGCTTCCCTGCTACGGGCGAACGCCGGCCGAATCTTGAGGGAATCGTAGATGCATCCCCCTCAAGCGAGGAGATACTTGACATTTGCAGCAGGGGGCGGACTGATGGATTCAGGTCGATTGCTATGCCAAACTACGATTATTTTTGTCAGAAATGTAAAGCCACCTTCGAAGTCTTTCAATCGATGAAGGACGAGCCTTTTGCCGTCTGCCCCGAATCCGCTTGCCTGAAAGCAAAATGGGGGAAGGGTCGAGTGGAACGCCAACTAGGCACAGGCGCCGGACTGCTTTTTAAAGGCTCCGGCTTTTACATCACCGATTATCGTAGCGAGAACTATAAGACCGCCGCTAAGAAGGAGAGCGGTGCTGCAGAGCCCGCGAAAAAGAGTGGGGGAGGGGACGCCCCTGCCAAGTCGACGACCCCAGCCTCCCCGCCCGCATCGAAACCGGCGGCCACTGCCAACCCGTCTTAACCACGTCCCCTCATTGTCGTGATGAAACCGAAAGCCGCCAAAGCGGATCCGAAAAAGGCGCTGACCCTTGTCTGCGACGCCTGCGGCTACGAAAACGAGCCCCAGCGCATTTACTGTCATAACTGCGCGGCGAAATTGGACCGCAGCAAACTTCCGGCAGAGTCGGAACAAAAAGCGAGCGGCATTGATGATTATAAAAAACGTCAAAACCAGCAGTTGGTCGCCCAGCGGATGAAGAAGTTGGGGATCAATTTGATCCGAACCCCCCTATTGGCGGCCGCAACGGCTTCCCTGGTTTTGATCTTCAAACCACCGGGCAACTTGCCGGAAATCCCCTCGCAAGACGAAATGCTCGACGCTCCCATGGTGGGGGTCGATTTGCAGGGGATTCTGGTCTCCCCAGTCAAAGCGCAACTCGTTTACTCGGAAAAGCAGATAAACGGGTTCCTTGCCCGGGCCATTCGTCCGGATAAAAATGCTTCGAGTTACGTGGTGCTTGAGCGGACGATGGCTGGTTTCGAGCCGGGTGAAGTCCGGATTTTAATGACCATTAAAGTCGTGACGGTGCCGATCACCGCTCAGACCAAGCGGGCGGTCTCGGTGAAGAATGGGAAACTTTCGGATGAGGTCACCGGGCTGCAACTGGGTAGTCTACCGATTCATCCGATGGCCAGCGTGGCGATGAACCAGATTTTTGGCAAGCTATGGACCGCCCTGAATCAAGAGAAGAAGCTGGTTGAACGATTGGATTCGCTGAAGGTGGAAGAGAAGCGGGTTATCATGGTCGGCGGGGCTCGGCTGGGAGGGGAGTAAAGATGGATCGGCGGTCCCGTGCGCCAGGCCGCTGTGTGAGAGAGGGGCTCTCCCGTGTCCTGTTATTTGTCGGGCTTCTCCTCTGCGTGTCCGGAGGGGCGGCGGCGCAGGATTTTCAACCGGACGAACGCTCCGTCAGTGCCTCCGGGCAATTTTATGTTTACGGCTCCGACGCCGAGGCGCGCAGTCTTCTGGCCAGCACCGCTGAGTCGCTGAGGCGGGGGGTGGTTCGGTTGCTTGCGATGAGAGGAGAATCGCATGCTCATCCGATTGTTATTACCTTGAGTCGGAAAGAGGGGATCGATGACCTGCGGCCGGAAGCTGCGCTCAATCTTTACAACACGGAGGGGGGACTCAAGTTGCAGTTGGACTTCGTATTTGACCGTCGACAACCGAAGGTCGATCTCGCGGTGGAGATCGTGCGGGCGATTCTTTTGGAAATTGCGGCGGCCGATTTGCGATACTTGCCTGAAAATACTCCCTATGCGTTGCCGCCAGATTGGCTGGCTTATGGGGTGGTCGAATGGTTCCGGGTGGATGACAGCGGGGCACCTCCCCCGGTTTTTAGTGGGATGTTAGAGGCGAGAATTCCGTTTCACGAATTACTCTCTCACCGGTATCTCTCGCTCGATAGCACATCGCGTCAGCTCTATCGTGCCTACGGCTATTGCCTCATTCAGTTGTTAATTTCGCAGAATCAGGGTCGGGCCGGGCTGCGGAAGTTGGTGAAGAATTGTCCCTCACATCCGCTGGGCGGGCTGGAGATGCTTTCGAATTATTTTCCCGAACTAACCGAGTCGGGTGAAAGCTTGGATAAATGGTGGCTGCTCAGCGTCGCCAAGCTGGCGAAGAGCGGCGAGAGCGGAGCTCTGAGTGTCCGGCAAACCGAGGCCCGCCTAGCCAGTCTCCTAGAGGTGCCGGTCATGGAGGAGGGGAAAGAAGGCCAATTGCAATTGGAAGACTACCGGAAGATTGCCAAATTGCCTAATCGCGAAACGTTGCTCATGCCGGTGAAGACGCGGTTATTGCAGCTCTCTGGCGAGGCTTCGCCGATGTATTTTCCTGTGTTGCAGGAATACGATCTGGTCGTGACTCAGATGATGGCAGGGAAGACCAAAGAGATCGACGAGCACCTGGCCAAGCTAGGGATGCTTCGTGAATTGATTCTGAAGCGGGACGAAGAGATTGAGGATTATCTTAATTGGTATGAGGCCACGCAGCCTTCCTTACAGAGCCATTCATTCGATGGATTTATCGAAACCGCCGATGCCGGCCCGGAAAAAGCACCGGTGGAGCGGAATGACTCCATTTCCCTCTACCTTGACTCTCTGGAAAGAGAACTTCGCTGAGCACCCCTCAGGGATAAAGGCCCCGCGCTGTTTTGGCCTCAAACACTTTTTGCACTCCAATGGCTGTGGCCGCCAATCGTGTGCTGCATTTTCGGTCCCGGGCCATTTTGGTGACGGCGGCGAAAGAATGCTCCAGGAGCCGGTGCAGTTTGTCGGTCACTTCGTGTTCGGTCCAAAAGAAGTTTTGTAAATCCTGCACCCACTCGAAGTAACTCACAATCACCCCGCCAGCGTTGCAAAGGATATCGGGGAGAATGAAGAGTTCGTCTGCCCGGGTGGCGAGGATCGCGTCGGCTTCCGGCGTGGTCGGGCCGTTGGCGGCTTCGGCGAGAATCCGGCAACGAATCGCGGCGGCATTTCTTTTGTGAATGACCCGGTCGACAGCAGCTGGAACGAGAATATCGCACGGTTGCACCAGCATTTCGCTCGGGTCAATGACCTCCGCGCCGCGGAACCCCGCCAACACGCCGTGTTCTTGAACATGGCGCAAGGCGGCGGCAATATCGATGCCACGCGGATGGTAGAGAGCGGTGGACGCGTCGCTGATGCCGACCGTTTTGATTTCGCTTCGGCGATGGAAATGTTCAGCCACCACGGCTCCGACATTGCCGAATCCTTGAATGATCGCAGTGGCTCCGGCGGCTTTTATCCCGAGGAGGCTCATGGCCCGTTCGATTAAGTAAAAGACCCCTTTCCCGGTCGCTTCACGCCGTCCGATGCTCCCGCCGAGAACCGTCGGTTTTCCGGTGACGATTTCGCCCACGGCATGGCCGCAGTAAATGGAGTAAGTATCCATGAACCAAGCCATCACCTGCTCATTCGTTCCCATATCCGGGCCGAGAATGTCGGTGTGTGGTCCGACGAACGGGATCAGCTCCTGCATGTAACGGCGGGAGATGCGTTCCAACTCCTCTTTGGAGAAAGTGGCCGGTGTGAGGGCGATGCCGCCTTTGGCTCCGCCGTAGGGAAGGCCGTTCAGGGCGCATTTCCAGCTCATCCACATGGCAAGTGCCGCCACTTCACCCAAGGATACCGAGGGATGATAACGGGTGCCTCCCTTGGTTGGCCCAAGGGTGAGGTGATGCTGGACCCGATAGCCGAAGAAGACCTCCGTGCGCCCGGTATCGCGTTTTAATGGGACGGAAACCTGCACCATGCGCTTGGGATAAAGCAGGCGATCCCGATAATCCTCGGGGATAGCGAGAAGATCGGCGGTCTGATGAAATTGTTCGGACGCCATGGCAAAGACGGGGTCGGTCAGCAAAGCAGTTTCAGTGGGGCCAGGCATATTAGAACGGTTCCAGGGTGCTCAGGCCGGTGGTAATGGCCCAGGCGTCTTCAAATTTCATTCGCTTTGCTTCATGGCCCCGCCCCCACGAATCGGTGTAGAGCAGTTCGTTCGTCGCTTTGTTATAGCCATAAATCAACCGCATGTGTCCCCCGAACGACTGAGGCAGGGCCGGCTCCTCGGGCATCAAGCCGAGCATCACCGACCAGACCACCGGGATGCCCCGGTCGATCTGGGTCTCAATTTCCCGCACAAACCTCCCGTATTTCGACTTCTCTTTGGCCCGGGCTTCCCGGAGCGGTCCCGGTTTCATCCGGGAATAAATCGCGGTCAAATCGATCATGCCCCCCTGCGGCAGGAAGACCTCGGGCGCATCGGCTTTTTTGGCTGCGCGATTGTAGTCTTTTAACAGGTCGGCAAGCGCATGGTAATCGAATGCGTAATGCTCCCTGACCCGGACCCCGGTCCGGTTGGAAATGGCCTTCATCGCATCGAGCATGTCGCTGCTGCTGGTGCCTCGCTGGGCATCGCTATTGGCCAGTTGCGCAATTTCATGTTGATCAATCGCTGCCCCAAAATAGCGGAGCACCCGTTCGACTGAAGCGGTGACGCAATAGCCTTTCTGCCCTTGGTCCACCATGGGAAGATTGTCGAGGTGGACATCGCCATTGGGATCTCGGCGAATGTTCGCGAGCGGATCGGCGCCGGTCGTCGCGCGCTCAATGCCCTGGGTCAGCGTGAAAGTTTCCGGGACGGCCACTACCGGGGCAGCGGTCAATCGGATGAATTCCGCTCGGAACGGCACGTCTCGGCTGCGAACCGGCTTTTGCCACGACCATTCAAGCAGGAATTCCCCGCCCGCAAATTGCCAAGAAACCGCTTCGCTATCAACAGCGACACTGGCTCCTTTGGGGCGAGGGGTGCCGGGTTGACCGCCCAAGCCCTGTTGTAAAATCGCCTGGCATTGTGCCACTCGTTCTTGAAACGCGGCTTCAGTGAGATCCCCGGCATCTCCCCGATTGTAGAACTGAAAGGTCAACCCGTGCAGCCCTGTGGCGTTGAAGCGAACCAGGCTTTCGACGACCGGTTGTCCGGCAAAAATCAGGCCAGGCCCAGCGGCTCTCGCGGCTTCTTTGGCTTCGGAGACCCAGCGAAATTCAAGGCCCTGCGTGTGAGCCATGAAAACTTCCCGCGTCGCTCCCCACAGGGGATTGAGCTGAAACAGTCGGTCCAAGGGTCGGGAGGCAGATTCCGCTGAACGGGCCGGCGTGGCCAGCCAGACGAGCCAGACGAAAAAGCCGAGTGCGAAAAGCGGGGGAGCACGGAACACATCGTCAGCCTACAAAGAACAATCCGCCTGCACAAGTCCGGCCGGGCGACGGTCGCAGGGTCAAATCCTGTGGGTCGTGGCGACACCGTTTCCGCGCCCCCGCCGCCGCTTGCCCTTCCTGTAGCCGCCCCACTCCGCTGGGGCGTCGATGCGGCGGAGCCGCCACAATGAGGGCTCCGCCCTCCGGGACGGACACGGCAGCAGAGTGCCGTGGTTACAGCGTTTCCCCGCCGTTGGTAGCCGCCCCCTTCTCCTGCGGGCGGCAGCAGCGTTCTGCGTGGAGCAAGGCTTGAAGAAAGGGAGGGCCACCGTAAATGAATCCCGTATAGACCTGAATCAACCCAGCCCCCTGATAAAAACGGGCCGTGGCCTCTTCGGCGTTCATGATGCCGCCGACCCCCACAAGCGGGAGAGGGGTGAGGGAGCGAAGAGCGGCCAGGACCTCCATGGCGCGGCTCCGCAGAGGGGCTCCGCTCAAACCGCCCGCTTCCTCCTTGCGCTCTTTGAGATGCTGGTGGTCGAGGGTTGTGTTGGTGGCGATGAGACCCGTGATCTTTGCTTCATGAGCGGTCTCCACGATTTCGAGAAGCTGAGATTGCTCAAGGTCGGGTGCGATTTTAAGGAAGAGCGGTTTCGGGCGAGCCTGCTGCAGGGTGTGTTGTTGCACGGCGAAAAGCAGGCTGCGAAGGGCGGCTCCGTGTTGGAGTTCGCGGAGGCTCGGCGTGTTGGGCGAACTGACATTTAACACGAGGTAATCAGCAAACCGATGGAGACGTTCGAGCGAATAAAGGTAATCGCCAGCCGCCTCAGCCAAGGGAGTGGCTTTAGATTTCCCGAGGTTGATGCCCACCACTGAATGGGGCCACCGTCGGTGTTGCCGGTGGGCAGCGAGAAGGCCCGCGACAGCATCTGCCCCCAGATTGTTAAATCCAAGTCGGTTGATCAACGCTTGCTTCGCGGGATACCGGAATATGCGAGGACGAGGATTGCCTGGCTGCGAGCGGGCTGTGACCGTGCCGATTTCGATGCCGCCAAAACCGAGTCGCCCCCAGGCGGGGAGGGCCATCCCGTTTTTATCCAGCCCGGCGGCAAGCCCGATGCGGTTGGGCCAAAGCAACCCGCCAAAGGGGGCCGGGCCGGCGAGGGAAGGTGGAGGAGCCGGGAGCAGTCGGAGGAG
>CAZSPO010000198.1:0-1321 GCA_964608775.1 uncultured Chthoniobacterales bacterium
CAATGGACGCGCCCCCACCGGACTCCTGATCTTCGGCTGGCGATGTGGTGTCCTCGGGCTGTGCGCGAGTCGGACGCTTAGCGCCGCCCAGTTCCTTGAAGCCGCTATTGCCCGGATCAACCAAGCCGGCCTCACCCTCTCCCGCGAGCGATTGGAGCGTGAAATCCCCGATTGCCATGTCGCACTTCCCGAAGGGACCGCCCGCGCTCATCTCGCGGCAGGCAGCGAGCCCTCTGGGTCAGCCGTCGGCTTTTCCATCGTTTGACTGTGCCGCGCCCTGCCGCATAATAAATTCTCGTTATGCCGTTGGAAGCCCCTGATATCGCCATCGAAATTGCCCCGGATTCCGAGGCAAAAGATCAACATGCCACCCCATGGATGGTGGTGGTTTACAATGACCCCGTGAACCTGATGTCTTACGTCACCATGGTTTTCCAGCGGGTATTCGGTTATCCCAAGGAAAAAGCCGAGCATCATATGATGGAGGTCCACCAAAAAGGTCGCTCAGTCGTGTGGACCGGTGTCCGCGAAAAAGCCGAATTTTTTATTGAACGCCTGCAAGCATTTCACTTGCTTGCTTCGCTTGAACGCCAATCTGACTGAGATGGAAGTGACACTTGCAGAAGACGGGGTTTTGATTTTCGGCGAGCTGGACCCGCTCTTGACCGAAATTTTCCGGCAAATTCCCGAGGCCGCCAATCCGGACGGGGACGAGCGGGCGTTGCGTCGGATCTTGCCCGCCCCGACTCAGTTGGAGGGGGAAGAGGAGTTTTTGGAGGATTGGAGCGAATACGTGCAACCTGAGCTCAAGCAAGGTTTCTCTGAAGCCATCGAGGTCGTCACGACCGATCTCGCGACGATCAAGCACAACCGCAAGCGCAACACCTCACGGCTCATTATTGCGCCCAATCATGCCGATGCTTGGATTAATGCCCTCAATCAAGCCCGGATCATTTTGGCGGAGCGCCATCGCTTTACGGAGGCCGAGCTGGAGGCCGACATCGATCTTTCCTTCGAAACCCGCCGTGACCTGGCTCTTTTGCAGATGAATTTTTACGCGATGCTGCAGGAAATTCTCCTCCGATGGCTGCTCGGTGAGCTCCCGGACGAGTGTGACGCGGTCTGACCTCGGCAATTGTTTGGCTGTTCCTCTCTTGGCTCTTCCTAACTCCAGCCCCCTGCTCGCCGCTTGGGAGCGTTGCTTGCGCACGGCACCTCACGCCGCAGCGGTTTTTGATGCGAATGGTCGGTTGCTCCTGGATCGGGCCGGGTTGGAAACCGCTTCGCTCCGTTTTACTACCTCCTTGTCGGGGCTGCCGCC
>CAZSPO010000198.1:1331-6947 GCA_964608775.1 uncultured Chthoniobacterales bacterium
CCATCTGCCTTTTTCCTGCGGAGAATCACCCTCTTTGGCCGGCCCTCTTTCTCGCCACCCTCCGCTCCGGGGTGGTGCTCATGCCGGTGGAGCGCACTTCCCATCTCGTCGATGACCCTGAATGGCTGGCTGAAATGAAGGTAACCGCCCGCATCCAGCTCTCGGACGACACTCTCATCTTGACTCCCGGTCCTCAACCGTCCGCTCCCGCATGGGCTCCCGGGCCTCCCGCCCTGCTGAAGGTCACCAGCGGCACCACCGCTCGCCCGAGGGCCGTCCGCTTCACCGCCGCGGCCCTCTGGCATGACGGCGATCAGATTCTTCACGACATGCAGATCACTTCAGCCGATCGTCAACTGGCGGTGATCAGTTTTTGCCATTCCTACGGTTTCGGCAGTTTAATTCTTCCCCTCTTGATTGCCGGAGTGCCCGTGGTGCTTGCCTCCAACCCGCTTCCCGCTGTCCTAGCCAACGCCTGCCAACGGGGTGCCGCCACGGTTTTCCCCGGGGTGCCCGTCATGTTTCGCGCTCTGGCGACTGCGGATTCCGTGGTCAGTTTGGCTCCTCTCCGACTTTGTATTTCGGCCGGGGCACCGTTGCCCCCCACCACAACGTTGGCGTTTCGGGAAAAATTTGGGGTGCCGATCCAGGTATTTTACGGGGCGAGCGAATGCGGGGGCATCGCCTTCGATCCGCGTCCTGAATCGGGTGCCATTGCTGGGCTAGTGGGGCGCCCGATGCGCCACGTGCGAATTGACTTTGAACAAACCCCGGGGCCCAGCCTTGTTCGGATCTCCGGACCGACGGTGGGAGAGGGTTACTATCCTGCCCGCTCCGAGGATGTCGCCGTGCTTGCGGGAGGTTCCTTTCGCATTAGCGATCTGGTGGAGCTTCGCCCGGAAGGGCTTGCTTTGGCGGGGCGGGTCGATGATCTGCTCGAAATCGGCGGGCGAAAGGTGAATCCGGTCGAGATTGAACAGGCCCTCACCAGTTCCGGTGCGGCGCGGGAGGCGGTGGTGTTCGGCTATCGCCCGGGAGAAGGCACCACCCGGATCGTGGCCGCGATCGTCGGAGCCCACGATTCCGACTTGCAGCTGCGGGCTCGTTGCGCCACCCGGTTGGCCTCGTGGATGGTGCCCGACCGGTTTTGGCGGCTTGAGCAAATCCCCGTGAGTGGCCGGGGAAAAATCAGCCGGCGCGACCTGGCGACCCGTTACCCCGGGTGAATCGGCAGGTCCCGGCTTCCCCCTCACACTCAAAACCAGCGGAAGGCGGCCGTGATCAAAGCCGGATCTTTCGCTGCCAGGCGTCGGTAAACATCGGGCGCTTCAGTCGGTGCGAAAATCGCCGATAGCAACGGTGATAAATCCATTTTGCCCGCTTCGCACCAGGCGAGCACATCGCGAAAATCGGGGGGACACGCATCGCGCGGCACCAAAATGGTGGCTTCTCTGCGGAAAGCATCTTGGTAAGCGACACCGATCTCCTTCGCTCCATAGCTCCCTTGCACCACCAAGTAACCGCGCGGATTGCTATCAGATTGCCAAGTGGGTTCCCGCAGCCATTCGAGAGCCGAGGGTAAGACGGCGGGCACCCCGGTCGAATCAACCACGACGGAAGCCAGATTGGGCAAATGCTGACGGGCATCGGGGTCATTGGGCGCAAAGGAAGGGATACCCAACCGGGTGGCCAGAGCGCACCGGGCGGGAAGCGGGTCGACCGCCATCACATTCGCCCCGGCGGCCTTATGGATCAGGGCCGACAGCATTCCAATCGGCCCGAGCCCCACCACCACCACATCATCCAACGCTCCCGACAAGGTCATGCGATAGCCATGAAACGAGATGCCAGCCAGCCGGGTGAGGGCGGCATTTTCGTCGGTGACCCCCTCCGGCACATGATAAATTCTGGCAGCATCGCAGACCGCGAACGCCGTATGGCCCCCCCAGACTCTGTTCGCTCCTTCCACCCGACGGGTGCCGGTGCAGAAGACCCGTTGCCCGACCCTCCCCTCCCCCCCGGTTCCCGTCCGCAACACTCGCCCCAGCATGGCGTATCCAGGGATAAACGGATATTTGTCCGCCCCTTCCTGCCCCCCAGCCATGCATCGCAACTCGGTTCCCGGACTGATGGTCGTCAGCTCGGCTTGCACCAACACCTCCCCGGCATCCGGTTCCGGGATTTCGACTTCGGACAACTCAATGGTATTCGGAGCGGTGACGAGCAGAGCCGGGGATTTCATAAGTCCCATGGTGAAAAGCCCCCCGCCTGGGTGCAAGCGCGAAGCGCGGAGAAATCCACACCTGAGGTCATCGCTTGTTGGAAGGCATTTGGGCAACTACATCAGGGTCGCTCCCATCTCCGCCAAGTCGCTCCGTTCCCCTTTCATCAGGCAGACATGAGCCGTGATCGCTTTCCCCTTGAGCCGGTTGCGGGTGTAAACCAATCCATTTGAGCGGCTGTCCACGTAGGGATTATCAATCTGGCCGGGGTCGCCGACCATGACGAGTTTGGAACCTTTGGACATCCGCGTCACTACCGTTTTTGCTTCGAGCGGGGTGAGTTGTTGCGCTTCGTCCAGGATAAAAAACCGGTTGGGAATCGACCGACCGCGGATGTAGCAAAGGGCTTCGATTTCTAACAACCCGCGCTCCGTCAGCAGCTCATGGGCTTTCAACACCTTTGGGGCGTTGCCGTGTATATCGAGCGGGGAGGGGTCCCCGCCCGGCTTGCGGCGGCTGGCCTTCCGTCCGTTCCGGGCTTCGGCGGCATTGCCCGTTGGCATTAAGACATCAAAAGCGTCATAAATCGACTGCAGCCAGGGGTGCATTTTTTCATTCAACGTCCCCGGCAGGAACCCGAGCGTGTCGCCCATGGCCACCACGGGGCGGCTGACAGTCAGACCGACAAAATCCTGATTAAACACCTGGCTGATACCCGCCGCGACCGCCAACAGGGTCTTGCCAGTCCCAGCCTGACCGTAACAGGTCACCAGCGAAATGGACGGATCCAGCAGAGCGTCCAAAAAGCATTGCTGCCCCAAATTCGCCGGTTGCAAGTCGATCCCCCGTGGGATTTCGATTTTTGCCGGGATTCGAAGCCGTTGAAAAGTCTGCTCGCCGGAATACCGCGCCGGCATTTGTTTGCCACCCGGCGCTTTTAACAAGACATACTCATTGAGCACCAATCCGGCCGTTCGATCCCGGTCGAGAACCAATTCGCGCGTGCTCCCAAATCGTTGGAGCTCGTGGGGTTCGACCTTCACGGATCGCGTCTCGGATTCCTCCACATCGCGGACCTCCACTTTGTCATTCAGATAATCCTGAGCCTCCAAACCAATCGCAAGCGCCTTGAGCTGCATGTTGAGATCTTTGGTCACCAGGACCGTTGGTTCGGGAAAACGTTCGGCCAGCGCCAGACAACAGGCCATGATCCGGTGGTCCATCCGTTCGGTATCAGGAAAGACTTTGCGGAATTTCACCATGCTTTTGCTCGGCTTGAGGCGGTTGTAATGTTCGTTGATCACCACGCGGATGGTGCCGCCTCCCGGTGTTTTCACCCCGTTGCGCACTAGACGCGCATTGCCATTGAACGCTTGCGTAAGCATCCGATGCACCGCTCGCGCGTTCGCTCCGCGTTCGGTCTGTTCGTTTTTAAAGCGGTCCAGCTCCGACAACACCTCCACCGGGATGTGGACGTGATTGTTGTCGAACCGATACAAACTGTGCGGGTCATGGAGCAGGACGTTGGTGTCCAACACAAAATGCTTGGTCTGCTGCGCCGTGCTTCGCTGCACCGCTTTGCGGAGCGATGGAAATAACGGCGCTTCTTCAGGTGGCAAGGTGTCGACGAATGGGATGGCTTCAGCGTGGTGTGACATGGAGGGGGTCTTCACTTAGTGCGGCGGTCGTTGAGACAGTCGTTAAAACAGTCGTTGCGGCGGTCATTGCGCTGCACCGCAGGCGCAGCGTGCACCCCCGGATGAACCGGTGATGTGTGTGACACGTAATCAAATCCGAGTCGCTTTTAATCCGCTTCGCCTCCTTTTGGCAAGTCACGATTCCGTCATCTCTTCCCGGGAACTGCGATCGCCCCACACGGCCCTCCACCAAAAAGGAAGGGCGGCCAACGCCAGCGCGACCCAGAGCCATCCGAGCCAAATCGCCGCACCTGGGGCTGGGAAAAGGATCTTGGTGACCCCTGCCAGGGCCGCAAACAAGGAAAAGGCGGCGGCCAGCACGCAGCCGACGGCTCTTGCCAGCGCTCGAACCGGTTGGGACGGATTTTCCCCGGCCAATCCTGCTGTTTCCCCCCAAAAACCGACCGGTCGGACCCGTTGGTAAAAAGCCACCAGCCGCGCCGCATTCGTCTGCGGCCCCCAGAGGGCGGCAGCCACCGCAGCGCAGGTGGAAACGGCGGCCATCGCCCCGAGCTGTTGCCAATCCGCCCATTCTGTTTGCAGCAGAATCAGCGGCCCAGCGACCAAGCTGGCAGCCATCGCTCCTAGCTCCGACCAGAGATTGATGCGTTCCCATAGCCATCGGAGCACGAGCACGGAGCCCATGCCCGCGCCAAAAAGGAGCGACAAGGTCCAGGCTTCTTGGATCGACCCCAGATTGGTCACCACCAAAAGGGAGATCGCCACCAAGAGCAAATTCGACAACCGCGCGACGAGCACTTGCAGCCGGGGGTTCGGCTCCCGTCGCCGCAGTTTCCGGCACCAGAGTCCGCCATACAAATCGTTCGCCCAATAGGAAGCCCCCCAGTTCAAATGCGTGTCGAGGGTGGAGGCCAGTGCCGCCAATAAAGCCGTCAGCATCAGCCCCCGCATTCCCACCGGCAAGTGGTCCCGGATTCCTTCGACAAACGTCATCTCCCGAGCCGCTACAAACCCCGTTTCCGCCGCCATTTCCGGCGTGAAAGGATACAAGGCGAGGAGGGTGATCCCGATCACGACCCAGATAAAGGAGCGCACCACAATTTGGAGCCAGGCAAAGAGCACCCCCGCCCGCACCGCCTCTTTTTCACTTCGGCAGGCCATGCTGCGTTGAGCTAAATAGCCGGTCCCATCGCTGTTCATCTGGAAAAACCATTGCATCCCGATCACCATAAAAAACCCAAAGGCCAGCTCCTCCGGCGGAGGGGTGAATCGGAAAAAATCAGCGGTCTGCCTCTCCCCATAACCCTCCACCAGCCTCGCCCCCAGCTCAGGCACCCCCCCGACTTCCATCAGCAACCATCCAGCGTAGAGCGCCGTCCCCCCCAGCGCGATGCCCAGCTGCACGATATCCGTGGCCACCACACTCCGGAGCCCACCCGTGGTCGAATACAGGGCCGCAAAGCCAAACAACACCACGATGGTAATCAACTGGTCCGCCGCCAAATCCACCCCGTTCAATCCGGTCATGGATTCCGTAAACCGCAGACCGAGCCCTGCCGTCAGACTGCGAACCGGGGCATAAATGACCTCCGGCAGCCAGGTGTGCCACGGCAAAAAAATCTCCGCAATCCGCAGGGTCGCCACCAGCACCATCGCCATGACCACGCAATTGATGATCGTGCCGTAGTAGATCGCCTTCAGGCCGCGCAACCAATCGGTTCCCGGCCCCGAATACC
>CAZSPO010000199.1:0-6933 GCA_964608775.1 uncultured Chthoniobacterales bacterium
GGCCCGGCAAATCTCTGGAACGGGAATGCCCCACGGTCACCGTGGCATCCCCGCCTCGCCCGCGTCGCATCAACAACAGCGCAAGCGGTTTACCGACCAGCATGCTGCGACCGAGAATCACGGCGTGCGCCCCGGATGTTTCGATGCCTGATTCCATGAGCAAGCGTTGACATCCCAACGGAGTGCAGGGGACGAAACCGGTGGCGTCGTCTAGGGCCAACTTGGCCACATTCGTCGGATGAAAGCCGTCCACATCTTTCGCCGGATCAATCGCCCGGGTGATCGCCGATTCGTCGATCTGCGGCGGGGGGGGAGATTGCACCAGGATCCCATGGATCTGGGGGTTCAAATTCAGGGTCGTGATCAAGGCGAGCAAGGCCTCCTGCGACGTGTTGGTGCCCAATTCATGTTTGACCGATAGGTAGCCGAGCTGTTCGCAAGTCCGCACCTTGCTCCGGACGTAAGCGTGAGAAGCGGGGTCATCGCCGACAATGACCACAGCAAGCCCGGGCCGCAGCCCTTTCTGGGCCAGCGCTTCCGTCTGGGCTTTGCATCCCACTAGGATTCGGTCTCGGACCGCTTTTCCATCGATCAACTGGGCGCTCATAGGCGATCACCCTGCCACGCGCCGCCGGGCCGTGTCAGCTGGAATTCCGCGCTGCCTCCCGCCAAGCGCGGGGGGGGATGCCATGGACCCGACGAAAGACCCGGCTGAAATGAAACGGATCGTCATACCCGGCCTGTTCGCCGATCTCGCGGATCGACAGCCCCCCTTCCAGCAACAGCCGGGCAGCATGTTCCATCCGGGTCCGTTCGAGATAAACCCGAGGGGTCTGCCCGGTGGCCTCCGTGAAAAGCTGGCGAAACGCGGTGAGGCCCATCCCGGCTTGGGCCGCCAACTGTTCCACCCCGAGTTTCCCGAGGTGCGGTTCCGTTGCCAACCTCTCCAGCAGCGTCGTCACCCGCTCTCGATTGCGGGAGACGGCGGGGGCCGAGCCCCGTTGCAACGCCTCCAGCCCATGCAAAGCCCATCCGATAATCGCGGCACATTCCCAAGCTCCCGGGACCGTTCGTGCTCCTCCCGTGGCGTGCAGGCGGACCAGTTGCTCAAACCGATCCTGCCAGGGTGCCCACGAGGCGAGCCGCATCCGAAGGGGGAGCGCAACCGGCAGCCCTCGCCCTTCGCAAGTGAGGAAAAAGACAGGAACCCGCCCCGCCTCGGGCAACACCGCGGGGCTCGGTGGCGTCCGCGTGACCCGCGTGGTGATCGTCTGTTTAATGCCCCAGTCAGGACGGGCATGCAGGTCAAAATGCACCGCCAAATGACTCCCCGGCCGCCCCCCCCAGGCGTGGGGATAGCCTGGGGGGATAAACAGCAAGTCCCCGGCCCGCACCGCATGCCAGCGTTGTTCAGGCTCCGACCAAACCAGACTTTCCCCCTCGATCTGCAACACCCATTCAAAATCTGCCAACACCCGCACCGGTAACCGGTCGCCCGCTCTTTGATTCCGCTGCACCGAGAGATGAGCCAGCCTCAACCACGGCTGGAATGGCGTCGGCTCTATCGGGATCACCCAAGAATCAGCAGGTTGCATTCCGACGAAATATCCATGTTTTTTTCTCGTCTGTCCATTCCATTGCCCCCGGTTTGCGCGTAATTTCGTTTTCAATTCAACCCAATCCTCCCCACCCCTATGATTCTCAATCCCGACGAACTCGACGCCTTTCATCTCAATGGTTACGTGGTTTCCAGCCGCCCGCTCCTCAATGACGAAGAAGTCGCCACCCTTCGCGACGCTTTGGCCGCCGTCATGGAAGGCAAAAACACTTCCGGCCCCCTCCTCAACCGAAACTTGCTCGGAGCTACCGAATATGGGGGCGGAAAACCGGAAGATCGCGGGCTGGAGGTCCGGCAGATCATCAATATTTACCAAGCCAGCGAGCCATTCGACGCCCTGATTCGCCGGGACGACTTGGTGAAAACGGTGGTTCGATTGTGCGGCAATCCCCCCCTCCTCCGGCTGTGGCACGATCAAATTCAATACAAACCGCCGCTATGCGGTGGCCCGACCCGTTGGCATCAGGATTTCCTCGCCTGGCCAGTGATTGAACCCGGCGATCTTGTCAGCGCCTGGGTCGCCCTCGACGATGCGGACGTGGATAACGGCTGCATGTGGATGGTGCCCGGTTCCCATCGCTGGGGCGGGGTGAATCCCCAAACGGATTTGGAAAATGGCTTCCGCCCGCTCTACGACCCGGCCCTCATCCCCGAAGAGGTCGAAGTTCGCCACGTCCCAATGCCGGTTAAAAAAGGCCACGTCGCCTTTCATCATTGCATGACCTGGCATGGGTCCCCCTCCAACAAAACAGAACGCCCCCGGCGCGCCTACGCGATTCATTACATGCCCGGCCACACCATCTTCGCCCCACGCGGTCGGAGTCACCCGGCCACCAAGCATCTCACCATCGCCCCGGGCGAACTCCTCACCGGCGATGAATTTCCTGTGGTCTACGAAAACGAACGGGCGCTCTCTGTTTTCCGCAAACGTTATCAACCGGCAGCACCCGCCCCCGCCCTGGTTAGCTAACCCGGATCAATCCGTGCGCAGGGGCGAAATGCCGCGGGACTCCCCTCCCCCACTCCACCCCAATGTTTCAGAAAACCAGTCGCGTCTGCTTGATCTTTTTGCGTAAAGCTTTGTCGTTCAGGCGGTTACGTATCACAAAGGATACGCCCCGCCCTCACTTCGCGCTCTACACAAAAATCTGCGGCGCAGTCACTTCCTGTTTTTATGAAACATTGGGGTCCAGTCGCCAAGTCGTCAGACGCAACCCCGTTCAGACCGCGCTCTTTCAGGCATTCGTGCCGCAGGGGAATCGATCTCGCTCACCCGCCCAGCCGGGGGGCGAGGGCCGTTTCCCAAATCGCCGAAAGCCGGTGTTTCTCAAGCAATCGCCGCCGCCAGGTGTGTGCCGACAAACCATTCAGCCAATCGAGAAGACCTTCCGCCACCCGTTCCGGAGCGGCTCCCGGATCAAAGGCCCAGGTCATCTCCGGATCGGCCAGCTCTAACAACGGGGGAATCGCGGCCACTGCGGCCGGTAGGCGGAACCAGCCCGCTTCCAGCAATGGCAGCCCAAAACCCTCCATGCGGCTCGGGTAAAAAAGTAAATCCGCCGTTTGAAACAACTGGGCGATCTCCCGTTCTCCTAAGGTCAGCTTCTCCTGCACAAATCCCACCGCCTCTTCCAAATCCGTTTCCGCAATCAGCCGCCGTAACGCTTCGGCATACGTTGCCGATGCTTGGTTGAACGGATCGGGAGCCCCGGTGATGATGGCGAACGCATCGACCCCCAACCGTCGAAGCGCCCCCGTGCAGCTAATGGTTAACTCCACATTCTTTCGCCGCAAAATGCGAGTCGGATGAAGCAACACCAAGTCCCGCTCCCAAATCCCTCGTCCTTCCAGCCACTCGGCCAACGGCTCTTCCAAGCCAGCCGTCGCCCGCGCATCCAGCGGATTGGGCACCACGGCAAATCGAGATTCCGGCTCGGAAAAAAGGGTCGCCATCTCCCGCCGTCGTGTCTCGGAAATCGCCACATATTCAAAACCCGGAGCGAGGAGAGTCAGGCGATTCCAAGGTTCGCGATTCAGCTCGGTCTCCAGATGATAGTCGGGATTGATCGCCCCGAGATCGTGCGTCCAATGCACCAATCGCGGAGCCCGACCCGACCCGGCCCATTCCCAAAGCGCCTCCGTGCAAGCCAGGTTAAACGGCATCGTCAATAGGTTGTGCACCCAGACCGCCCCGCACCCAGCAAATTCCCGGTCAAACGCCGCGATGAATCGACCGACCGCCTCTCGATGCGCAGGCCCCGGCGCTCCGGCTTGGTATTCCGCCCGCGCCTGACTCGTGAGCGGGTGATCCGGACGCAACTCGGGGAGCCGTGTGACGGAACACCCGGGATCCACCGCCTCGCCCGTGCCTGCGACCATTCGCGCCGGATGCCCATGCGCCACGCACGCGAGCCCATGCTGCCGCATCACCCGCTCCACTCCGCCAATGACCGGGTGGCAACTGTAATGCAAAAAACCGACTGGACGTTCGTTCATCCTCATGCCCCATCAACATCCCGGCTCCCTAAAAACAGGAAGGGGTTGAATGAAAGATGAGAACGGATGGGATTTACGGGATTTACGGGATTTATTTTTACGGGATTCATTCCCTGGTTCAAGGCCCGAACGCCCCGGCTATTCCTGCGAAATTGGGGTCGGCTCGACCTCGAGTTGCGGCAAGGTGTCGAACGGATCTGGGATCCGAGTGTTCGGCCGTTTCTCCGCTTCCCAACTCGGGAAGACATTATCCCATGAGGTCGGTTGCTGATAGGGCGCGTAAACCGAGCGACGATTGGCGGCGGTCGAACAACCGACCGTCGCCATAACGACGACAGCAAAAAATAGGCTGGGGGCAATTTTCACGATGCTGAAAAGGACAGAAATTCTTTGCCCTGTCAATCCTCTCAGGACCTTGGCTTTGTGATCCGGACAAGGGGCGGGCGTTGACTTCAGCAAACGCCATTCTAAAGTGCTTTTCTCGCGACCCTGGTATGATCCGCATCGTTTTCGTTTGCACTGGCAACATCTGCCGCAGCCCCATGGCGGAAGGCCTCTTTCGGGCCTTCACGGCTGGGCGACACGATTTCCATGTCCAGTCGGCGGGTGTGAGCGCCTTGCCAGGTCAGCTGCCGAGTGAAAATGCGGTGCGCGCTTTGGAAGAGGAAGGAATTGATATCGCCCATTATCGCAGCCAGCCACTTACCGAATCGCTTGTGGAATCAGCTGATTTCATTTTTGTCATGACCCGCGGCCATCTTGAAGCCGTCCTCTATCTTTACCCCGGCGCGGCGGAAAAAACCTTTCTCCTGCGCGAATTCGATGAAACCGCCGATTCTCTCGATATTTCTGACCCGATTGGGCAGGGGCTGGAAGTTTATCGCGATTGCCGAGATATGATCCAGGCGGCGCTGCCAGGGATTCGCCAATTCATCGAACAAAACCTCGGCCAGGTCGGTGCGGCCAAATCTGCCGAGGGCGACGTGGGGATGCTGCGAGTGGCCATCGGGGCTGAACCAACCGGCATCCCGCTCAGAAAAGAACTCCGTCGCCACCTCGAAGCCATGGGCCACTCCGTCCAGGAAGTGGAAGCCAGCCCGATTGTCGAATCGTTGCGGCAAGCGCTGGAGCGGCGCACGGTGGATTGCGGAATTTTCATCGGCTCCCCCCAGGCCCCGGTGTTGCCCGCTCGCCCCCTCTTTCAAGTGAACCCAAACCTGCCGACTTCCGAAGCTTGCGCCCGTGTCACCGATTATCTCCAAACGCATCTCATCGAGAACCATTCGACCCAACATTCGACCCAACATTCGACCCAACCAACCCAATCGCCCCAATCGCCCCAAATTGTGAATACTGCCTACGACCAATCCCACGACCCCCTCGCTGCCCTTGCCGCCGTCGATCCTGAAATCGCAACCGCCATCGACGATGAAGCCCGTCGGCAATCAGAAAATATCGAACTGATTGCCAGCGAAAATTTCACCAGCCGCGCCGTGATGGCCGCCCAAGGCTCGATCCTGACCAACAAATACGCAGAGGGCTACCCGGCCAAACGCTGGTATGGAGGCTGCCAACATGTGGATGTGGTCGAATCCCTCGCCATTGCACGGGCCAAAGCTCTCTTTGGAGGCGACCATGTGAACGTGCAACCCCATAGCGGTAGCCAGGCGAATGCGGCCGTTTATTGGAGCGTATTAAAACCGGGCGACCGAATTCTGACGATGGACCTCTCTCATGGCGGGCATTTAACCCACGGCAACAAGGCAAATTTTTCAGGACGATTTTTTGATGTCGTCCATTACGGGGTCGATCCGGTGCATTTCACCATTGACTACGAGGCATTGGAAGCTCAGGCGGAGCAGACAAAGCCCAAAATGATCACCGTAGGAGCCTCCGCTTATCCGCGCATCATTGACTTCGCACGGATGCGAGAAATCGCGGATCGGGTTGGGGCTTATCTCTTTGCCGACATGGCTCACATTGCCGGGCTGGTCGCAGGCGGGGTGCATCCCAGTCCAGTGCCGCACGCCGATTTCGTCACCACCACCACGCACAAATCACTTCGCGGACCGCGTGGTGGGTTGATTATCTGCCGCGAAACCTTTGCGAAGGGAGTAGATTCACAAGTGTTCCCCGGAAACCAGGGCGGGCCGCTCATACATGTGATTGCGGCAAAAGCCGTCTGCTTCCATGAGGCCCTTCACCCCGGGTTTAAAGCGTATGCCAAACAAGTGGTGCACAATGCCAAGGCGCTTGCCGCTCGATTGTCAAAGTTGGGGCAGCGCATTCTCTCCGGTGGGACCGACAACCATCTGCTGCTCGTTGATGTCCGCCCCATGGAAATCACCGGGAAAGAAGCCCAGGAAGTCCTGGATGAGGCCGGCATTACCGTCAATAAAAACGCCATCCCATTTGACACCCTCTCAGTCTTCAAAACCGGGGGGATCCGGATCGGCACCCCGGCTGTCACCACTCGGGGGATGCGCGAAGAGGAGATGATGGAAATAGCAGAATTCATTCACGAAACGCTGGTGAAACGGGCCGACCGTCAGGCGGTGGAAGCCATCCGGAGTCGGGTGCGGGAATTGACCGCCCGGTTCCCCTTGCCCTAAAGCGCCCTAAAGCGCCCTAAAATTCCTTCCCAGGGAAAAAGCCAGAAGGGGCGCAGAATGCCACTAAGATAAGGGGGAAGGGAGAGGGTTTTCGCGCCCGATTTTTCGGTGAGGAAGAGGGCCGAATTCTTTGCGGGGTTTGGTCATGAGAGGGTAGTTTTTCGGTCGACGTTTTCGGACGCGAGGTTCGACCCGATCTGGACGCAG
>CAZSPO010000200.1:0-6875 GCA_964608775.1 uncultured Chthoniobacterales bacterium
GGCAGGCTGCACGGTCGGGCGTGAGGTGTTGGTGGGCAGGAGACCCGCCCGCCGCTGTTTTGGATGCCTGCTTTGAATGGCACTCACTTAAGGGGCTGTTCCGCAAAGGGGATCAAGAGGCTAGCCAAGAGCAACGCCCGGGGTGCCAATGGTTTGTATGTTTCAAGCCCTGAGCCGAAGCGCAGCGGAGGCAGCCCGCCGACAGGCAGCCCCGCAGGGGGAGCTCGGCTCAGCAACGGGCGACCCAACGGCACCATCTAAAACCGTGCCTTAAGTGCGTGCCATTCCTGTCTGCGCTCCTCTTTTGGACAAATCGGAGATGCGCCCATGGCCTCGGGAGGCTGAGGTTTTCCGATGACAGATGGGGCCACGGTCCCCTATGGTGGTCCGTCATGGAAATGATGACGCCCGATTTACAGGGTTGTGTGTTGTGCGAAGATGTTCGGCAGGAGCTCAACGGCATGCAGACATTGGTGGGAGTGATCAATCTGGTGCCGACCCCGCAGATGCCGATCACGTTTATGAAGCTTTGTATTTGGACGCGTTGGTGCAGTGGAACGGGATATTTTGAGCAGCGAACGCGAATTCTTGCCCCGGACGAAGAGCAGGTGATTGCCGAAGCGGCGATCCAATTTCAGCTGAGGGAGGTCGAGACGCATGCGACCAATGTGCATGCGTTTGGCGGACTGAAGATGCGGGAATTTGGGGTTCATCATGTGGAGGTCTTGTTGGATGGGGCACTGCGGCTGCGGTTTCCGTTTGCCGTTGTGCGAGTCGGTTCTGGCGAGGGGGCGTCGGCCTAGGACGAGGCTGTCTTCGAGAATGGATGAGCCCCCCCCAGGCCCGTTGAGAGATTCCATCCGTGTCGTTCCGACCGGTCCAGCCGCCCGTCGTGAACGTTATTTGACGGCCGTGCTCCAGGCCCAGCTGCAGCTTCTCCGGCATGGGGCGGGACGCGCGGCATTTCCTGACGTGATGCGAATCATCGGGGAAGCTGCGGGTGCGTGTCGGGCATTTTATTTTGAGAACGAATTGGGTGCCGACGGGCGACTGTATCTGACTCAACAAGTGGAATGGTGCGCACCGGGGGTTGCCCCGACCTTGGAGAGCGGGGCATTCAGCATGTTGGCGTATGATGATTTTCTGCCGTTTTGGCGGGAGATTCTCCGCCCAGAAGCATCCTTTGGCAGCGCGGTGGAGGCGTTTCCCGAGCCAGCTCGTAGCCTGCTTCTGCGGCATGGGGTCCAGGCGTTTTTGGTGTTTCCGCTCTTTGCCGGCGAGCGTTTCAGCGGGTTTATTGGATTCGTCAACACCCTGCGGGGAGATGGGTTGACGGAGGTGGAGGCCGATTTGTTGAAGGGGACGGCGACGGCGATGGAGTTTGCCTTGGAACGCCAATCGGCCGAGGAGCAGTTGGCGCATGAACGGGATGTGTTGGTGACCGTGCTGCGGTCGATCGCGGAGGCGGTGCTGGTGGTGAACGGGGATGAGCGGGTGGTGATGGCCAATGCAGCGGCGTTGCAAATGCTGGGGTTGCCGGAACAACAGGTCTTGGGGGAGCGGTTGGGGTCGCTTTTTGTGGTGCACGAGGCCGAGGGAAAAGAGGCGGCACGCCCGTGCATTGCCCAGAGGGCGATCCAAGATCACGCACGGGTTGACCGCCTGGAACCGGGCATCTTGCGGACGCAGCGTGACCGGCATCAGTTAGTGTTGGAGAGCGCCACGCCGCTGGCGGGGGTCGATCCGGTGGGAGAAGGGGCCTTGGTTGTGATGCGCGATGTGACGAGCCAGGTGCAAGCGTGGCGGGAGCTCGACAACGCCCGACGCCTGGAGTCAATCGGGATTCTCGCGGGCGGGATCGCGCATAATTTTAATAATCTACTCATGGCCATCGTCGGGCATGTCGGCCTGGCACGACTGGCGGCCAAGGAAAATCCCGACGTCGACAAATGGCTGACGAAAGCGGAGAACGCCGTAAAACGGGGGCGGGATTTGACGGGAAAAATGATGACCTTCGCGGCGGGAGGAAATCCGGCCTGCGTCGCGACAGACTTGGCTCCGATTGTGCGGGCGGCGATTCAGCAGGCAGAACACGAACGGCCCCATGGGGTGCGGTTCCTGGTGGAGGAGGCCGTGCAAAGCCCGGTAGAGCCAGCCTTGTTAGAGCAAGCGGTGCATCACGTGATCAGCAACGCGCTGATGGCGAGCGCCGAGAGCCAAAGGCCGGTGGAGGTCCGATTGACGCAGGCCCAACACGAGGAGAGCGGAGAGGTGCGGGCGCTGATTGAGGTGGTCGACCACGGGATTGGCATTCCGAAGGAAGTGAGGGCACGGGTGTTTGAACCCTTCTTTTCGACGCACAGCGGGCGAACCGGTCTTGGGCTTGCCACGGCGCGATCCATTATCAATCGACACCAGGGGAACATTGAAATTGACGAGCCACCAGGAAGCTTCGGCACCCAGGTGCGAATTTGGCTACCATTGGCAGAGACCGAAAAGGAAGCGCTGTCAGAAGCGCCATTGAGAGAGCCGCCATCGGGAGAGCCAGTCGCGGCGGGAGAGAAGGGCTCGGGAGTCGGCGACCGCCGAGTGTTGGTATTAGAAGATGATGCGACCTTGCGCATTTTGCTGGAATCAATGCTGGACCGCTTCGGATTTGAAGCGTCGGGCGTTGCAGATGCGGAAGCGTTTTTGGCAACACACCGGGCGGCACGCCAAGAAGGAAGGCCATTCGTGCTCTCCATTGTCGATCTGACCCTCGAACCCGGTATGGGCGGATTGGAAGCGGTGGCGGCGCTGCATCGAGAAGAACCGGAGGCGCGTTGCGTGGTCGCGAGCGGCTATTCTCACGACCCGGCCATGTTAGAGCCTTGTCAGTTCGGGTTTGTGGCCCGCTTGCGCAAGCCGTTTACCGTCGATTCTCTGCGGGTGATGTTGCGGTCGATCGGGTTCAGTTGTCCGGAC
The DNA here is from genome assembly GCA_964608775.1 of uncultured Chthoniobacterales bacterium. Classification (GTDB taxonomy): domain Bacteria; phylum Verrucomicrobiota; class Verrucomicrobiia; order Chthoniobacterales; family CAZSPO01; genus CAZSPO01. Next base: position 2,965 of record CAZSPO010000200.1, read on the forward strand.
TAACCTAGCAGCCTGTCGAAATTCGAGCGTGCGGGCAAAGTCCGAACCCCTACTAAAAATTTTGTCTTTCCGAGAAACGCTCCAAGGGAGAGAATCGGAAATGGCTTTTCTAGAATGTCGGTTTTTTTCCGAGTCACTGCGGCTCTCTACATCGATGAGCGTGATTCTGCCCCAGCGCACCACCGGGGCAGAGATTGGGTTGGAAGCGGGGGGCGTCGCTGGGCGTTGTCCGGTGCTTTATTTGCTCCATGGCTTGTCTGATGACCACACCATCTGGAGCCGTCGAACTTCGATTGAACGGTATGCCGCAGCGCACGGTTTGGCTGTGGTTATGCCCGAGGTGCACCGGAGTTTTTATTGCGACATGATCTACGGGGGGGCGTATTGGACCTATCTATCGGAAGAGTTGCCCCGAATATGCCCGGAATTTTTTCCTATCGATCCATCGCGTGAAGCCACCTTCGCCTGTGGATTTTCGATGGGAGGGTATGGAGCATTCAAATTGGGCTTGGCTTGCGGCGATCGATTTGCTGCGGTCGCGAGCCTAGCGGGAGCCCTTGATATGGCATCGAGACTGGAGTTGATGCGTTCGGATTTAATGGGAGAACGGGAATGGACCGGCGTGCTCGGCCCCGGCCTTCCTTTTACGGGTGGGGAGAATGATCTTTTTCACCTCGCGACAGATGCCGTGAAGAAAAAACGCCCGGTCAGCCGATTATTCCAGCATTGCGGTCGGAACGATTTTCTTTACGAAAATAACCAAACCTTTCGGAAATTCGTAAATCACAAACCGTTCACCCACACTTACGAAGAGAGCGACGGGGGACATCATTGGGGCTATGTCGACACCGCGATCCAACGGGTGTTGAATTGGCTCCCTTTGCCTGGGCGGGACGGCTAAACCGCTTCTATGGGGGAGAGCTAACGGGGTGAAGGAAGGAGGGGGATGATAGAAGAGGATCTCCAGCGAACGACTTCCTTGCGCCCGGTGATCTCCCTCCTCAGCTCGGCACGGTCGTCTCAGCGTTTCTTAAGCTCTTGACTGGGATGCCCATTGGTGTCGCGAGATATAGTCGACTGACATCGTAGCTCCTCCGGCCTGACTCTGCCGATCCGCTCATCGATCTCTAAGAGGACTCCCCCTTTCTGGACGATGACCGCAAACCGTTGTTCCCGCGCAACGGAGAATCCCGGCTGCGCGGACACTTCTCGTAGGAGAGACTCAACTCAGACCTCACTTTTGAGTGCTCACGGCTAGCAATCCGATCGCAAGGCAAAATGCACCGTTCCACAAAGCTTGTGCACGGCAATTGAGGGGACAGGTCTTCGCCCTGTCGATTCCCGGAATCTGCGTCTCCGTAATAAGATGCCATGGGAGAAGGGTCTCTGGTTAGCCTCCTACAGGCCAACGGCCTGGCTCACCTGACGTTCACCCACTTTCTTTCGTGCGAATCTCAAGCGGCTTGTTGATGAGCCTTCGGTCGGTCGACTCACCTGACGGCATCCTCATGCCACGAGACAGATACGGAGAAGGCTGGAACCGTTCGGATGGAAGTCTCACCAGCCGAACCCACGTCGGATTCAAACTTTCCAGCATTTGGATTGGCGATTGGCAGAGCCCTTCCGAGCACTCAAAAATGAGGTCTGAACCTCCCGCATCAGCCAAATCGCCGCATGCCTGATGTGACATTTCCGACATATTATCCCTTTTGATTGCCTGGACTTTCCAAAACCTCTAGCTCTCCCCCTATTGTTTGTCGTGCAGGACGATTGCCCGGTTAGTGTTAATTCATTCTGTTAATTCATTCGTTCGTCATTTGTTACCTATGAAATCTGTATCGACCGCCCAAGCCGACCGCTTGCGACCCACCAAGTCGGACGCATCAAGGACACAAGCAGCACCTTCCCCTTATCCAAATGGGGCAGGCCTCCAGCTTTGTCGATCTCCGACCGCATATCGTCAACCTCGGCAACAACGGGCTCCCTCATCCCTCTGGCGTTTTTGCCAACATCGCCGAGGAGATCTGCCATTATATTTCCCAAGATTTCCCACGCCTCACCGCCACTTGGAAAAAGAAACGCATCTTCCTTTACGCGCACGGCGGCCTCGTCAGTGAAAAAGGAGCCGTCCAGCGGATCGCCGAATATCGCAAAGCCATGATCGATACGGAGGTCTACCCGCTCGCGTTTATCTGGCACAGCGATTTCTGGTCCACCCTCAAAAACAATCTTTCCGATGCCATCCGGCAGCGCCAATCCGAAGGGTTTTTTGACATGAGCAAGGACTTCATGCTCGACCGACTCGACGACACCCTTGAGCCCATCGCCCGCTTCGCGAGTGGCAAAGTCCAGTGGGCGGAAATGACACAAAACGCGCAGGCCGCTACCACGAGCGCCGACGGGGTTGCGAAGATCGTTATCCAAGCGCTTAAAGAACTCGTCGCAGCCGACTCTACCATCGAGATCCACATCGCCGGGCACAGTGCGGGCGCTCTCTTCATGGGGCTAGTCGTCTCCGAAATCGCCAAGTTCTCCACCATCTCCACCTGCCAACTCTGGGCACCGGCTTGCACCACCCCCCTCTTCAAGCAGCACCACCTTCCTTTGGTGAAAGGATCCGGGCGCGCCATCCGCGAATTCGCCCTCTACACCCTCAACGACTCCGCCGAACGCGACGATCATTGTGCCCATATCTACAACAAATCGCTCCTCTATCTCGTCTCCAACGCATTCGAATCTTAACATCCTCAAAACATGGCATTTGAAAACGTAGGCAAAGTATGGACTCCCGCATCGCTCGCAGAGTATCTCGCCGGTCGCGCCATTCCCTCTTGGATCGACAGCATCACCCTGCATCACACCGCCGCACCCTCTCTGGCGCAGCGTCCCAAGGGATTCGCCATCCAACACATTCGCAATATCCAGAGCTTTTACAGTCGACCAAAATCGAAAGGCGGCAAAGGTTGGTCCAGCGGTCCCCATCTCTTCATCGACGAAGATGAGATATTCGGCATGTGCGACTTCCGCTTTAAAGGCATCCACGCCGTCAGTTTCAACGGTCGCTCGCTCGGCATCGAGGTTCTCGGTGACTACGACATCGAGGATCCAGACAGCGGACGAGGCAAAGCCGCTTGGACGAACGCGGCGGCAACCGTGCGGGTTCTCCTCCAGTGGCTCGGGCTCAAGAAAAGTAAGAACACCATCCTCTTCCACCGGGACGATCCGAAAACGACAAAATCCTGCCCCGGCAAACGGATCGATAAAACATGGTTCCTCGATTTGATCCCCGCCGACATCGACACCTTCTCCCCTGCCGTCTCCTACGGTAAGCCGGATGTCGGAATCCCATGGGAGGATTGGCACTTCGCCGGCGAACAGTGGTGTGTGCCGCTGTACCCTTTTATGACGGCGAAAGGGGTGCCCTCCGCAGAAGTCCTCTCCAAGCTAACAAGCAAAGACGGCGTGATCTACTATGGAGAAGAACTCATCACCGGCGGCTTCTATGTATCCAAAGGAGCCAGTCCGAAACCGGATGAAACTACTTGGGTCCCCGTCCGTAACCTCCTCGACATCTTGAGCGCCTAGAAAAAGCTCCTTCTTACCCACACCCCCCGGATTACCGCCTCGCCAGGTGTCCGCGAGGCATCAAAATGCTGGTCGACTCGCTTCTCGAAGAATTCGCCGACACCAATGCCCCCGCAGGCACCGGAACTTGTGTAACCGCATTGACTTTCTACCCCCCAGTTTCATAAAACCAGTCGTGTTCGCTTGATCTTTTTGCGTAGGGCTTTGTCGTTCAGTCGGTTACGTATCACAACGCATCACATAGCTGTGCCTCCGCCTGTTGCTGTTCCGCGCTCCCGCGCTCCACACCCTTCGGGGTGCCTTCAGCAGGCGGTCTCAAAGCCCCC
>CAZSPO010000201.1:0-6869 GCA_964608775.1 uncultured Chthoniobacterales bacterium
GGGCGCACATGAGTCGCGGGGGGAGCGGGGGGAGCGGGGGGAGCAGGGTCAGCCAATAATCCGGTCGAGGATAGACTCGGGAATATCGAAATTAGAAAAGACGTTTTGGGTATCGTCGTAATCGTCCAGTGTTTCATAGAGCCGAAGCACTTGGGCGGCCGTTTGTTCATCCGAGACCGCGACATGATTTTCTGGCAGATAAACAAACCGCTGTTCTTGGATCGGGATTTCGGCCTGACGAATGAATTCGCCGACCGCATAGAGCCGTTCAGGCAAGGTCAGAATGGTGTGGTGATCTTCGTCGCTGCTGATTTCGTCGGCCCCGGCTTCCAGGGCGATCTCCAGCATTTTATCTTCGTCCGCAACGGATGAAAGAATGAGCAACTGCCCGCGACGAGTAAATTGATAAGCCACGCTGCCGCTGGACGCAAGGCTGCCGTGATGTTTCGTAAACATGGTCCGCATATCGGCAGCGGTCCGGTTGCGGTTGTCGGTGGCCACTTCGATCAGCATGGCGACGCCGCCTGGGGCGTAGCCTTCATAAACAATCTCCTCGATCGCATCGGAACCGAGTTCGCCTGTCCCTTTTTTAATAGCGCGATCAATATTGTCGTTCGGCATATTTTGATCGCGCCCGGCCTGCACCGCACTGCGCAGCCGGGGGTTGAGGCCGATATCGCCGCCGCCGAGTTTGGCTGCGACCATAATTTCTTTTGCGATTTTGCTGAAGATCTTCCCGCGCTTGGCATCGAGGACACCTTTTGCGCGCTTGACCTTGGACCACTTGTTATGTCCAGCCATGCCGTTCTGAAGAAAGAATACGGGGTGAAATTAGGGTGAAATCGGGTTGAAAATCCGAGTAGCGATCGGGGTAATAATTAAGGGTGCGATCAAGGGAACGATCAAAGGAAACGATCAGGGAAAGCGCCGACTGAAAGTGAAACCCGATCCGAGCAAGTGGCGGGACTGTCAGCAGGACGGCGGCACCCAGAAAAGAGTGCAGAACACCCCCAAATAAATGCGGAAATTTGATGAAGTGTCAACCAATCTTCACAAGATTCTCACCCCTCAATTCAGCAGGGTGCCCCTTCGATTTGTGCAGAAAAGGAGCGCGCCCATCTTGCCCGCCTCCCTGCTGCGGGCGAATGCCCACCCAAGATTGCCCAAACCAGTGAGAGGCGCCCGATTCCGCCAGCCTGCTTTCCGCTTTGGCTTTCCCCCATCGGGTGCTAGTTTCGGCCCGCAATGACTCCGCACGTTAAGCTCTTCATTCCTGGTCCCGTAGAAGTCTCGCCCAAAACATACGCCGCCATGTGTCGACCGATGATTGGCCACCGCAGCGGAGACTTCAAAAAGCTTTACGGCGGCATACAATCCCGGTTGCAAACGCTTTTTGGAACGCGGCAACCGGTTTTTTTATCCACCTCCTCAGCCTGGGGCGTGATGGAGGGAGCCATCCGCAATCTGGTGGGGAAAAAGGTGCTCAACTGTATGTGCGGCGCTTTTTCCGATAAATGGTTCGATGTCAGCCGCCGCTGCGGGAAGCAGGCAGAAGCGCTACAGGTCGATTGGGGAAAGCCGATTGACCCGGCCGCCGTGGAGGCCCGGTTGGCGACGGGAGAGTTCGACGCTGTCACCTTGATCCATAACGAAACCTCGACGGGCGTCATGAATCCGCTCGCGGAGCTTGCCGCAGTTGTGCGGCAGTTTCCCGAAGTCCTGCTCATCGTCGATACGGTCAGCTCCTTTTCGGTGGTGCCCATCCCGATGGACGAACTCGGGATTGATCTCCTCCTCACCGGCAGCCAGAAAGCGCTCGCCCTCCCGCCTGGGCTCGCCCTTTTTTCCGCTTCCGAAAGGGCTTTTGCCCGGGCTGAACAGCAGAAGGATCGCGGGTATTATTTCGATTTGCTGGAATTTCGGAAAAATCAGGAGAGCGACATGACCCCGAGCACCCCAGTGATTCCCCTCATTTATGCCTTGGAATCAAAACTGGACGATATTTTTGCGGAAGGGATCGAGGCCCGGCATCAGCGGCATGCAGCGCTCAACGGCTTGGTCCACGAATGGGTCGGGAATCGCGGGTTCGATTTTCTGGCTCCAGCAGGATTCCGATCCAAGTCGTTGACCTGCATCCGCAACACGGTCGGGGTCGATTTGCCTGCTTTGAATCAGAAACTGGCCGAACGCCACCACTGCATCATCGACGGGGGTTACGGGAAGTTGAAAGGGGTCACCTTTCGGATTTCTAACATGGGAGACGAGACCGTGGCGACCATCAGCGGGCTGCTTGCGGCCCTGGATGATTGCCTGGCCGGGTAATGGGCCGAGTAATGCCCCCGATCCCCCGCTCATCCGCAGAGCCAGAGGACGAGCGCCTGGGCCGCCATGATCCGAAGTAACGTGGTAAGCGGATAGACGGCGGCATAGCCGACATTCGGCTCATCAGACCGACAGACATTGGCTGCGAAAGCGAGGGCGGGCGGATCGGTCATGCTGCCCGCCAGCATGCCTGCCACCACCGGGTAACGCATTTTTAATACCCCCATCGCGAAAAAACCGGCGGCCAGCAGGGGAAGAAGCGTCACCACCCCCCCCGCCACCAGCCAAACGACCCCTTGCTCGCTAAACGCTGCATCAAAAAAGACCGCCCCCGCTGAGAGCCCGACGGCGGCAAAAAACAAGGCGATCCCGAATTCGCGAAAGGCGGTATTGGCATTCGTCGGCATGTGGCAGATCAACGGCCCGATCCGTCCGAACCGACTCAGGAGAATCGCCACCAACAACGGCCCACCGGCCAACCCCAGACGGAGCGGCTGCGGCATTCCCGGCACCGGGATGGGAAAAATCCCGAGGAGCACCCCCAAGAAGAGGCCGAGGAAAAAGAGGACGAAATTCGTGCTGTTCAGCTTCTTCAGCGAATCGCCGACAAACTGCGCCGCCCCCGAGATGGCATCATTTTCCCCGACCAACCGGACAACATCCCCAAATTGCAATCGCAGATCGCGCACGGCGGTCATCTCAATATCCGCCCGGGTGATCCGGCTGACCACGACACCAAACCGCTCTTCCACCCCGGTTTCCACAATGGTTTTGCCAAGAATTTCCGGCCGGGTCACAATGGCGCGACGGTAAATCACTGGCCCATCGGTATGGACCAAATCCTCGGCGCTGAAATGGCCTAACATCGGTTTCACCCGGTCGAGCGCCGCCTCGCTCCCGACCGCCAGCACGAGGTCTCCCAATGCCAACCGCGTTCGGGCGGTGGCGGGGCGCAGGCTCCCGCCCAAGGCCGAGCTGATCCGGGAAAGGACGACTCCCGCCTCCAGCACCTCCCGCAACTCCCCAATGCACCGGCCTTCCACCGCTTCATTGGTGATCCGAATCGTTCGCCGCACCAGTTTTGGCATGGTCCGCTCCCGTCGCAACCGGACTTCCCTCGCATCCGCTTCAGGGTCGTAACGGAAGACGGATTTCAACAACAAGAGCGTGCCAATGATCCCCGCGATCGCGAGGGGGTAAGCCACCGCGTAAGCGAGAGTCGGCAATGCCCGAGTCTCCGCATCGAACCCCGGCATCTGGTTGAGGGTCTGCTGCACAGCCCCGAGCGAGGGGGTGTTCGTGGTGGCTCCCGCAAATAACCCCGGAATCGCTGTCCGCTCCATCCCGGTTACGGCCCCGGCCAACAACACCACCGCAGCCCCCCCCGCCACGATCCCCGACGCGATTAAATTCGATTTCCACCCGTCGCGACCCAGCGACGCCAAGATCCCAGGCCCTAGTTGCAAGCCCATCGTGTAAACAAAGAGGGTCAGCCCCAGTTCCTTTACAAAATGCAAGGTCTCATGCCCGATCGCTGGCATCATGTGTCCCCCCACAATCCCGGCGAAAAGCACCCCCGCACTCCCCAGCCCAATCCCCCGCACCCGCAGATTGCCAAATGCCATGCCGACCACGCAGACCGCCGACAATACCCCGATCGCATAGGCCACGGGATTCGCCGTCGCCAACGTTTCGCACCATTCCAAAAAGCCCTGACCCAAATTCACGGCGTTTCCTTGCGCCGTTTGCCTCACGTTGCCCAGCAAAAAAAGGTCCCCAAAACAGGGAGCCGCTTCACTCCGCCGCTAACATTTCGCGGGCGGTCGCCAACTCTTTCAATTGCTCCTCGCCCACCTTCGGATAATGCAGGTCGAGCGAATCGAGCGTTTCAATGACGGCGGCCGCGACGACGAGGCGGGTAAACCATTTGCGGTCAGCCGGCACCACATACCAGGGAGCCTCGGGCGTCGATGTCTCCCGGATCGTGGCCTCATACGCCTTCATGTATTCATCCCAATACTGCCGTTCATGCGCGTCAGCGCTGCTGAATTTCCAATGTTTCTCAGGCCGATCAAGCCGTTCCATGAACCGCTTCTTCTGCTCCTCTTTCGACACATTCAGGAAAAATTTGCGAATCACCACTCCGTTCCGGCTCAAGTAACTCTCGACATTGCGGATGTCCTCAAAACGTTCCCGCCACACTCGTTTCGTTTTCAGTTTGGCCGGGATCTTCTGCTTGGCAAGAATCTCGGGGTGGACGCGGACCACGAGAGTTTCCTCGTAGTAAGAACGGTTGAAAATCCCGATCCGCCCCCGCTCCGGCAGCCGCCGGAGGCAACGCCATAAATAGTCGTGATCGAGGTCCTCAGAGGAAGGAGCCTTGAAGGAAAAGACCTGGCACCCCTGTGGATTCACGCCGGACATGACGTGCTTGATCGCCCCATCCTTACCCGCCGCATCCATGGCTTGGAAAATCAGGAGCACCGCCCATTTATCGCTGGCATATAACCGGTCCTGAAGCGCTTTCATCGCCTCAATCCCTTGCTGCAACGCTTCTTGCGCCCGTTCCTTGTCCCCTTTATCCAATTTCCCCGTGTCAGCGGGGTCGTAATCCTTCAGCCTGAATTTCTTCGGATCATCCACCCGATAAGGGGCACTGAAGCCTGCCGCGCGTTTGATTAATTTGTTTAACTGTCTGCCTTCAGGGCCGGAATGTTTTCCCATTTCTTCAGAATAAACGCGTGCTTCAACCAAATGCACGTCCGATTTCGCTTCGTCACTTTAAAACACGGCCCTTCACCCGGTTGACTCCTCACCTTGATATGCCAGACGTAAGGGGAGAATGTCAGTGACCCTTCTGCCTTATTTGTAACAGCTTTTGTCAACATCTGGCCGAATTCACGGATCCCGCACGGGCGGAACAACCTCTCACGGAACGGTCGGAAATCCTGCTGGGCTTACGACCCTGCCCCCGCGAATAGCTTCTCGCCCCGGATCCCCGCCTGTGCAGGGGGCGAAGTTCGCGCCACGATCAAGAGCCAGCGGTAACCCGCGAATCGTTGTTCGCTCTGATAGGTCACCTCCCAACCTGCTTCCCGCAAGATCGTCGGGTGCGGGTGGGAAAAGGAGTGCTCGTATCCGGCCACTCGGGAATGCGGCTCCCGTTCCAGATCGAAATCTTCGTTGACCGGTTCAATCCAGGCGCAAACGGCAGGGGCAAGCGCTCCAGCGAGGGTGGTGAGCAGGGTGCGCAACCGGGTTTCAGGCAGATATTCCAAAACGCCCGCGTTCGTGAAGTAAGCCCAGCCGGGTTGGGCATGGGCGGGCACCCATTCACAGACATCGCCGGTTTCAAAACGCATCGCAGTCGCCCCGGCGTGGCGTTGGCGGTTGGAGGCTGTTTGGGCTTCGCTCAGGTCGAGCCCGATCCATTGGGTGACCTCCGGGAGCCGCCCTGCCAAGTCGGCCAGCACCCGGCCCGAGCCGCAGCCGATTTCGCACAGGGTGGAGATCCCCGCCCGGCGCATCGTTTCGCGCAACGGCTCGACGATGGCCAAGTGATGCCCGAGCCACCAAGTCGTAAATCGTTCTTCCGCCATCCGGTGGAACGCCTCGGCTTGCGGCCCGCGCCAAAACCCTCGATGCACCGACAAGAGATCGTCAACACCACCGGCTCGCCGCATTCGGCTGTCCAAGAAAGCCCCTAACATCCAGCGATCGATCGCCCCGAGGCGCTCTGGCAATTGACCCGCTACCAGCCGCCGCTTTCGTCCGGGCATGACCAGACCGAACAAGCGGCCCAGCGCGATCGCCAGAGGTCGGCGAAGCCTCCCACCCGGCATCACCAGGGGAAATTCGATTCGGTTTTGTGTCATCGGCCTATCTTATCGAAGAGTTGAAGCCCAAGAGCCCGTTGTAAGGAGATCGTCAGTTTTCCGGGTTTGTAGACCCCACTGGTTCATAAAACCAGTCGTGTTTTATCAACCAGTGGGAGTGGGCGAAAAAGAGCGGCGGGTTGCGCTTCCCATCCTGACCGACTTGGGTTAGCAGAAGGGCGGCAGCGAACAACAGGGCCTCTTTTGCCTCTCATTGCATATGAACTTCACGGACTCACTCGGACTCGATCAGCACGCCAGCCAGGCACTTACTCCACAAGAACAGAATTGGCTGACCTCATTCGCCAACCTCAAACTGGCCGCCCGCGGCATTGAATCGCCGCCTGCGGATCCCGACAACCCGCTGCTCCAGCTCGGTCGTTCGCTTCTCGCGAATTTGCAGGAAAAAACCCGGCTTTTGAGTGATTATCTTTGTCCGGTCGATCAGACGATCGCCGATTTTCTGCGAGACTATCTGGGGGCGCATTACGACGAAGTGTTTGGCAACGACCCCTGCCTGCCGGTCAACCCGCTCGTTTTAGAGCGCCACGGTCTTGCGCGGGTTTTCTCTCTGCCGTGCGACGCCGATTTTCATCAATCGGAACTTCTCACGAGCTACCGGGTTGACCAAGGCGTCTGCCACAACCCGGCCAGCGACCGACGGACGACACA
>CAZSPO010000202.1:0-6869 GCA_964608775.1 uncultured Chthoniobacterales bacterium
GGGGGGGGGGGGGGGGAGTATCTAATCACATCCACAAATAACATTAGCTATCGCTCATCCATTTTTCAAGAAAAAAATCAGCAAAACGCCCCATCCCCGAAATTTCCGCGAACACACAGGCAAACTTTTTCATCCAATCGATTTAAAAAACCGCAAAACGCCAAAACAAGAAAATGAATGAAAAACCCTACCTCACAGACTATTTGGTCACGGCTAAGATACAAAACTTGCTGCGATTGTCCTCGTCACTATGCACTGCGCTACCAACCCGTCAGATACTTCGGGAACGACTCGAAGTGTCTTGATTTGGCCAAACGGCTAAAAGCAATACAGACAACGAAACAGTACGTTGGGTCATTAGTGCATCGAACAATTCGCCAAATCATTCAAAATGCAATGAATGGAAAGCCTGGTGATCCTGTGCAATCCATACGAGAGGCAACAACTGCTTTTAACCGAGCGCTCGAATATAGTGAACGTAATCCGCTGGAAAGAATGGCCTATGGGCACGTCAAGTTCTTGCACCATCAGAAGGGAAATTCTCTTACTGTTCTACAAAAGGTGAATCTGGAATCATTGATTTGCGAAACGGTGTCAAACTTCTACCAAATGGGGTATCCCCCAAAATTACTCTCAACTTACAAAATACTTTCCGAGTATCTGGATCCAGAATGGCCAATCAAAACAGAATGCCTTGGATTTCCAGCCTATATCAAAACGGATGTGGTCTGCTACAATAGCAATTGTCTTTCGGCCATTGACTGGAAAACCGGTCAAATGGCAGGTGATGACAAGAGCCAAGCCGAAATTTATTGTCTGTTTGCCAAGTCATTGGAGAAACTCCCGCGAAATTTAGAAGTTTCAGCCGAACTCGTATACCTGGCTAACGAGAGTGTTATCAAAGAAGCGCCGAGAAAGGCAGCGATAGGTGAGATCCTTTGGCGGATTCAAGAGGAATACAGCGATTTGCTTTATAACGATGCAAGAGTCACTGCTGCAAATTCGCCCCCCTACCCTGGTTGGCAATGCCAGACGTGTGTATATCAATTTATCTGCATCGAAGGTCAAAATCATATTGCAAAAAGTGGAGGTGCATTTTGATGAGCCGCATTTTCACACAACCAGCGAGTTGGACCGCCAAGGAAACTGCCAGACGCTGCCCAGCCCGATACTATTTCCGATACTTTGACCAGAGCCGGGAAGCGAAAGCCTTTTGCGGCATTCATTCCATTCGTGAAATTGCGGGTCAGCTTGTCCATCAGAAACTTGCCGCGATCATTACGGACATAAAGGCCGGTGGAAGAGTGTCGGATCACCCCCACGCTCCAAAAGAAGGTCAAATGCAATTTCAAGCAGCCCTGATTGCCGGAGCAAAATACAAACACGCTTCGTGTAACGACAATTCACACAAAATTGCAGAATTCGAAAACGGCGTCACCACCAAAGATGAGGAAGATTTTTGGGAGACTCACATTCCACACTGTATTGAAAATGGCATGCGCTTGATGCATCGTTTGTCAATCAGCGATGTAAAATCCAATCAGTTGCTCGAATGCGAAAAGACGCTGGTTTATTCCAAAAATGGAAGAGATTACAGAGGCGTCATAGACGTGCTTATTACAAAAACCCATTCTGTCACTTTGGTGGATTGGAAATGCCACTCGATTGGCACCACTGATTTTAAACAATTGCGGATGTATCAACAGTGGTTGCATCAACACGAGGGTATTCCAATCTCAAGACTCTATGGTTTTGCCGCCGATCTTATGAGTGAGGAGATTTATGCATGTGACTACCGGCCTTACCTTGAAAAAGGCCATATCTACAACGGATCGCAACGATTATATTCTGTTCAGCGAGTTGGCTCAACCGATAGCTATCCAGCAAAGCCGAGTTTGGAGCAATGCGGCAGATGCGCTTACACGAGGGTGTGCAGGTCTTCGGCCATTCTTCATCCAGCATCCATGGTAGAAAACTTTTCTGAAGCATCCAAATGAGCAAGCTATCCAAAACAATTATTTTCCCATCACAGCAGAAGGCTTACGAAGAGCTTTTGTTGATTGTTCAAGTATTCTCGGGATGTAACTGGCCTGCTGGTCTAATCAAACCCCGGCTCGATCCAATTCTTATTGGTCAAAGCGGCGTAGGGAAAAGTTTCCTTGTTCGCAAAGTTGCGGAAGCGTCAGGAATTCCGAGTTTTCACACTTCGTACGGCGACTGGATTGTCACCCCAGCCCGGACCAGCTTCTGTACGATGGACATGATTTACAAATTTGTCTGCGATAACGAGTGTGGAATTATACATATAGATGAAATTGATAAGGCGCGAGCTGGTTTTCGCACCGAGTGGAGTATCACAATTTATTCTGAGATATTCAACTTGCTTGATCGGACGCCCGCCAGGTCGAGGACCGGTCCTTGGCATTCTTTGCTAATCGAGCGGCTGGCGACGCGTTTTCTAATCGTTGGGAGTGGGACGTGGCAGTCTCAATGGAATGCACCGCGCCATCGGCCTATTGGGTTCCATCAACAAGCGAGAAACAATGGGGATCTGAAGATCTGGGATGGCATTCACTCCAGTGCATTGATCCCGCCCGAGCTTCTCAAGAGGTTTAACCCAAATCCAATTATTATAAGCACAATGACTTTGGAAGATTATCAATTCGGTGCAAATGCCCTTGAATTGGATCGACTCGCTGCAAACCTTGGGGTAGCTCTTGACTATTCAACGGCTGTTGAGCAGGCGGTTGGCGCACGATGGTTTGAGGCAACGTATTCTCGCCTTCTAATGGAATGCTGGAAGCTGAAGCGATTTGATTTGTTGCCTCCTTTGGATACAGGAAGGACGAAGGAGGAGGACGAGGATATTCCAGATAGTGACTTTGAAGAAGACGGTTTTGAAGACCATATTGAGAATTACAATTGAGGAATTGTAGCGTTCCTAATGACGTAAGAGCCTGTCATGCATTTTTCTTAAAAAAGCGCTTGGTGGCATGTCATCGTATTAAATTGACTTTGCAATGTATAAGTTCTCCGGCTTTTTTGATCCTTAGCAGCCGTCACCGGTGAATGCATTGGTGCATTGTAAAAGGAATTGGTATGCCTCAGCCGGTCACTTTACAGGTGCACTTTGAATCGGGCTCCCCGAAGCCGGGGGCGCGTGCATGTGGCGCTTTGAATCGGGCTCGCGGAGGCCGCGCGAGTCACTTGTGGCAAGCAATAACGCCACAGCGGGGAGCTGAATGACGCACTCGCACAGCGCAATCAAGTTGGCTCGCGATTTCCGGTGTCGAACGTCCTCCAGCACCCTGTCCTGTCCAAGGCGCGGATATCACTCGCTCTTTAGCTTTCGCTCATTGCGGTTTTACGGATGGGGTGTCGAAACGAACTGGTCACGGTTTAACGCCCGTTCCCCATCCCATCGGTAAGCCGTCAAATTTCCGCCTTTGGCTACGCTGTAATCGAGGCAGGCGATATTGATGGCAACAGGCCCTGGCCGACTATTGGTCGGGAGCCAGTAGTGGCCGATGAATACGGGTGGTGCATCGGGCGAATAGGGACGGTGCTCAGCCACCACGTTCAAAGGGATCGGCAGATCCGGCACGGCATCCGAACCCGGAAAGACCATTTTGCGGTAGGTTCCTCCTCGTGGGTCATCCCACCAACGCAGGCGGATGTCGCTGCGTAGTGACCCGCTTTTGTCGCGAAAAGTGTGTCCTTCCGGGAGCGACAGTTCAGGACCATTTAGCAGTAGATTTCTGGCGTTGCCGACGTCGCTATGCTTATCCGCCATGGCGCGTAAAAGCGCTTCATCCAGCTGCCCCAGTTCGCGCACCTTCCCAACGGCCTGATCGCTCCAGGAAGCATGCACTGCGCGCAGTCCCGGGAGTTCCAGATAGAGCGGCAAACCTCGGAACCAATCGATCCAGGTTCGCCATTCTGCCGGGTGCGGATTGACCAATTGTTCGGTGGTGGCCCGATGCTGCCCTATCTTATCCTCGCTGTGCTCTCGCAACCAACCACCGTGACCATCGGGGGTGTGAAAAGCGATGGCGTTAAATTCATGGTTGCCCATCAGGGCGAGGGCCTCCCCGGCTTCTACCATGGTGCGCACAATCTCCAGCACGCGCCGAATTCTCGGACCGCGATCAATGTAATCGCCAAGAAAGATCACTGTCCGGCCCTCGGGATGCCGGTAGCCCGCGCCCTGCCGCAGATAGCCAAGCTGGCGCAGCAGGGCTTCGAGGACATCGGCGTGGCCATGCGTGTCTCCAATGAGGTCGTAACGTTCCTTCATGCTGGGGTTATCATCGACATAAACCGTGAACAGCTGCGCTTCGACGGCGGGCTTTGACACCGGGTTCTCATTTGCTTTCACGGAGACACACTGGCACTATTAAACTTGGCTGTATAGGGCGTAGAATGCATGCTACTTGTCTGGATGGATCAGTATTACGAGCTTCTTTCCCAAGGCGGGCTTTCCTACGACCTCTAGATGAATTTCTGCCGGATCGTCGATGCGGGCAGTCTCACCCGTGAAGCGGCGGGCGATCCCGGCAAGCAAAGCCTTTACAGCAGGCAAATCCGCGAGCTGGAGGAATTCTTCGGCGTGGAACTCAAGCGGCGTCAGGGCAAGGGAATCATCATCACCGACGCCGGTCGCCGACTCGCCCAATTGGCAAGGTCGCATCTGCTGGCCTTGGAGGATTTCCAGCGCAATGCCCGCCAAATGCCTAAATCGCTTTCCATTTCGGCGGGCAACAGTGTGCTCGAATGGGCGCTACTCCCTCGCATGGCCGCTCTGCGAACCGCCCTGCCCGACACAAAACTCAATTTTTTCAGCGAGCGGACCTCGGTGACGGTCGGAAAACTTGTGGACATGAGCATCGACATCGGGCTGATCCGGGAAGATGCATTGGTGCCGCCGCTCAAATCCCGGCGGCTGATTAGCACCGAATACGCGCTCTTTGTCCCGAGAAAAATGGCGAAAGGTATGAGTGCTGGCTCCTTCAAGACGCGTATCCGCGAAATCCCAATTGCGACCTCCGCAGGTGGCCAATTTCGGGAAACCTTGGAGGCGCGGGCGGCGACATCGGGCTGGCCCCTCAACATCGCCGTTTCCTGCAGTTCATTTACGCAAGCCGCCCGCGCTGCAAAGGCGGGAGACTGCGCCGCCGTGCTTCCCAACATTGCTGAAGGAGATTTTAATGCGAGGGAGGTTCGCAAGTTCCGGCTTCCCTTTCTCAAGGACTATTCATGCCCGATCTGTCTGGCGTGGAACCCTCGACTCGTGGAAGTGCGCGGGTTTGTCCAACGTGCGCTGGAATTCTTTTAAAGCACCTGGGATGAAAATTGGTGCCTGGTGTTTACTTGCAGCGTAATGGATTCGGATTGCCTCAGTGACGCGGCTCCCCTATTGAGCAAAATTATCGAACAGTTTGGAAGCCTGCCTCCTCCGAGGCCTTGAGGGTAGCCATTTCTGTTGGGAACGAGCCAATTCTAAAGCTCGTCGGAATCCTCAAAAATGGTGCCTGCCTCGCTTGAGAATATATTATGAGAGCTTCCAAAACTCTTTGCATTCTTGCTCACTTACCATTCCTCTGTAGTGGGCAAAAACCATTTGCGGAGTGTTCCCCATTTCGGATGAAACTAGGTTTTCGTTCTTTGATTTGGCAAAAAGATAACTTCCAAAGGAGTGTCTGAGAATGTTTTGCGACAAGGCAACCCCGCCACCATCGGCTGCATCAGAGAGGGCGAGGTGAAAGGCATCTTGGGAAGCAGGCCAAACTTTACCTTCCTTTCGAGCTGCAAGTTTCAGCCATGCCGCAAGGATCGGCTGAATCGTCACAAGTCGCCTTTGCCGGGTCTTTGCATTTTTGGCTTTGATATGGATTTCCGACTCCCTTACTTCCAGCCAATTCAACCGAATGAGTTCTGAAGTACGCAACCCCGCATAGAGTTTGATCGCCGCGCAAACCGCCAGGGTCGGCGAGTGTAAGCTGGCTGCCTGTAGCAACCGCTCTGCCTCACAGGGTTTCAACACCCGGATCTCCTCCGGCGCGATGCTGGGTGGTTGAATACCTTGGAATGGATTCTCGACGGCCCACTTTCGATTGATTGCATCGGTGAATAGCGCTCGAAGGTATCGAATGTAATTGCTGATCGTGGTTGGTGAGAATTCCAGTTCTGCCAGCCATTCTTCCACCTGCTCCCGCCGGATTGAGGCAACCATGTCCTGCCCAAAATCTTCAGCAAAAGTCTCGAAGATTGCGCCGAGAAGATTGATATACTTAGGGTCTCGATTGGCCTGCTTTTTGATGTTCAGAAAATGGTCTGCGGCTTCTTGGACATTTTTGTTGCCACCAACAGGATGCGCATATTTGAGGAAATAGGCGACGGCGTCCGTCAGCGACCCATATCCATCCAAGCGCTTGAAGGCGTTGACCGCCTCCGCCAACTGGGATTGAGTCAACCGAAAGGCAGAATTTCCCGCCTCCAGTTTCAAGGGCACAATCGGGACTTGAACTCGATCCTTTTGAGCATCCCCAAAAATCCACTCCCTCGCGCTCTTGACGCTCTCAAAGCGTTTGCGGATGACACTTCCTCCGGTGAATTTTCGGCCAAGCCTAACCCGCCACCCGCTGGCTGATGATCCGTAAATTCCAATCCCAGAGGGTAAATCGGCGATAACCTGCTTTTTTGAACTCATACGAGCTGTAATTGACCCATAACTGACCCGAATGACAAGTTTAAGGTGAAAAATTCCAGCTTCCCAAGCTGCATACGAGGGTTCGATTCCCTTCACCCGCTTTTCTTTACCCCACTGTTTCATAAAAGCGGGAAGTGATTGCGCTGCAGATTTTTGTGCA
>CAZSPO010000203.1:0-6862 GCA_964608775.1 uncultured Chthoniobacterales bacterium
TGCTGGGCAATCGGGCTGCTTTTACCTGGTCAACAGCAAGAGTGGTGAACCCCTAGCCTTCCGGCCCGAGCTCTGCGGGAAGGCGCACCTAGTGGGTCCGCTAATCAGCTTGCCGCTGGCATTGTTGGCGGCGGAGGCAGGTGAGAGCTTGCCGCCCCTCAATGATCCTGCGCCGCTTCTGGCAGACGTCGATGAAGGCGCGGCAGCGGAACGCTTGGCGGCATGGGGATTTACGGCCGCAGAAACCGGGGAGAACCGGTGGCCCGATTCGGTTCGGATTGCCCCGGCGGCCTTGGCCAGGTTCCTCGCGCGTTTGGCCAATGGCGAGCTTGGTCTGTCACGGGCAGCGAGTGAGCAGGTTTTCGACCGGCTCTTGGATCGGAACGAAGCGGGTTACATCCTCCTTGCGCTGTCCGCCACCGTGCCGGAGGCAGGCGGGGCGTGGTATGCCGGCATGGTGCAGATGCGAAGCAACCGATTCACATTTGTCACCTGGTTGGAGCCCGGCCCGCAAGCGACGGGAGAGGCGGCCCGGCAAATTACCTTACGGATTCTGCAACGACTCACCTCGCGTTGAAATCAATCGGATTTAAAGTGCCCCCCTTCCGTGGAGGGAGCGGAAAATTTCACGATCAACGCACCCTCCAAACGAGTCATTCTGAGGTAGTTGAGTGACTGTGCCATCTCGGGTTTTTATGCAGCAGTAGAGCACAGCGACTTTTCAAACCTCTCCCTTGTGGTTATCCGCCTCGACGGACGGTGCAGGCACGAAAATTACGGATAATCGGACTCAATTGAGAAAGCCGGGCTAGTCATTTATAGACAACTAACCTCAGCACACGAACGGAAATGGTCCGCCGAGTTTTTGGTCAAAACGATTTCGAAGCTGCTCTTTCCAATTCTTTCCTCTCGTCCCGCCATCGGGCTCCATGAAAATACTTGGAACCTTGATGTCCTGTGACACGTTGTCGACCGGCATCGAGTTCAATGGCCAGATTACCTAGCGTGTTCAGTTTAACGGAGCCGGTTGGGTGCCACTTGCCAAGATAGTAGGCCTCGATATCGTCAAATTTTTCGGCCAGTGGATTGCTCTCTAACTGGGGAAATAGGAGCTCGCCTTGTTCGGTTGCTTCTCCTCGAAAACCGACCAGAGCCAACACCGGCATTGGCACGCCTGCTGGGCTGGCAAATAAATAGGTCTCAGGGAATACCGCTTGGAAAGTTGCCGCAATCGTTTCGAGTTGCGATGGGGTAAGTTGATAAAGGGGAAGCCATTGACAAAAAATCCCCCCCTTTTTGAGCGCCAGCCGCACCGCATCAAAATGCTCTAAGCTGAAAAGCCGCGCTTCACCAGGACCCCAGGGAAGGAAGAGATCGCCCGCAATCACGTCATATTTTTCTCGGGAAGCTGCCAAAAAAGTGCGCCCATCTTCGATCACAATGTTCGCTCGTGGATTGTTGTGTATATCGCGGTTAACCTCGGTAAAATAGCGTCGCGCTGCATGGTTCACCAAAGGGGATATTTCAATTGCGGTGACCCTTTCCACCCGCTCGTCGGCCAGCGCGGCTCCGGGGGTGGTTCCCGTGGCCAGCCCGATAAAACCAACCTCGCGAGGGGATGGGTGCAACAGCAAGGGTAACCACGCTTGCCGCTCTTGTGACTGTTTGGCGGCTGTTCCTCCAAGCATATATTGGTTGGACATCAAAATGGAACGGTTTCCCGACTTGTCCTCGACCACCGCCACTGATCCTTCCCGCCCGGACCACTGTTCAAGTGTGCGGAATCCCAGATGAGGATTGACCATGGGCAACTTACTTACGGGTTTCAAAAGCCAGATTGCAGATACCAAAAAAGCGAGAGCGACAAATGCGATCCGTGTCTGGTTCGTCGAGAGTGCAAGGAGAAAGGCGATGACGGCATATCCGACACCCACCAGGGCGAGCGCTCCAAAAGCGCCTGCCAAGGGCAGCAGATATCGATAGGCCAATTCGGCACCTAGAAAACCACCAAGACCATTCAAGGCAAGCAAACCGGCGAGTTGCCCTGCGGCCTTGTTTCCCCGTCCTGAAATCTGAGTTAACAAAAGGGGAAAGATCAATCCGGCGATAAAGAAAGCCGGGCCGATCGTTACCAGGACAATGCCACCGAGTTCATAAGCAAACTCCCAAACGGAAGCATTCTGTGTCAGAAAACGCGCCTTCTTTGCCACGCTCATGAATCCCAGTGGACTCAATACAAAGGCCATTCCTGCCATGGCCATCACGCAACTCAGGCGGGCGGACTCATCCCAGCGCCGTGTGAGTCGAGAAAATGGCACCGACGCAAGCGCCGCAAGAGCCAGCAACAAAATCACGCTGAAAAGAATCGCGGCGGGCGCATGGAAGGAGAGGGTCGCCACCAGCATGATCATTTGATTCGCCGCGATCTCCGAAGAGAGGATTCCAAAGCCCGAGAGAAACGCCATGGCGAAGAAAAGGCTCGAAAGACGCGGTTTATTTTCCTCGGGCTCAGCTTGGCTCGGGTTTTCTCGCGGAGCATGGCGATCAACCCATAGGCAACATAGCCCAATACCGCCGTTGAGCAGAATGGCGGTGAGCATGGTGTTGGAAGCCCCCAGAGATTCGATCAAAAATCCCGCTGCAAGCAGCAGCCCGAGAGCCCCGCCCAGGGTATTCAACGCATAGAGCCAAACCCCTTCACGACGCATGTGCGAATGGCCGCTCATGACCGCTGAAGCCAAAGCCGGCAGAACGAGTCCCATAAAAAAAGAGGGCACCCCTACCGTCACAGCGGAAAGGCCAAGTTTGATCAGTCCCCCGGCCTGATCGACCAACGCGTCCGGTCCAAGGGCGGGCCAGATTCCATCCGACCAAGATGGAAGGGTGAAAATGCCCAGCGCAGTGACTGCCACCAGCAGCTCAGCGATCCCGGCAAGTCTCCAGGGACGTCGGGTTCTCGGCACCAGCCATGCCGCAAGCGCTGCCCCGAGTGACAATCCCAAGAAGAAACACCCAAACACCCGCGCGGTGGATTCACCACTCGCCCCCAATAAATCTACCATCCGTCTCGTCCACATCAATTGGTGAATGAGACCGGCAACCCCGCTGAAGACCGCGAAAGCTAAAGCAAAGAACAGGAAATTCTTGCTCCACAGCCGGGACTTCGGGGGGTGGCTCATGAGACCGGTGAGGCCTTCTAGTCTATTGGCACTGCGGCCGGGTTGATGCCTTCATCAAACTTTTTCTTAAACTCAGCCGCACTGATGTTTTCAACATGGCCATCCGCAAAGAGGTAGTTTGCCGATCCTTTCAAACGATTTTGCGCACGGCCACCCGCGCGATGCCTGTCCGGTTCGATATCGTTCAACGCATTAATCCATGATGTCCATTCACCACCATGAATGTGATCCCAAGTTAGAGTCGGATTTTTGTTAGCACTCAAAATAAACATGAGAATCGTTTCGGAAGGTCGTGGGATTTTCAGAAAGCTGTTGTGCTGGTAGTCGTCGAAAACGAGGTCGTTGAGGACATAGCTTGTAAATTTTCCATTAAGGATACGTTTTTGACGCTCCGGCTCGTCCGCTGGACACACGCGCACTTCGTCCACATTTTGCAGATAGGGAGCCAGTTGAAAGACCCAGCTTTCTTCTTTTCGCCAGGAGCTTGTGATATGCATGGTGGGTGGTAATCCCCCTCCATGGTCATTGGCGTATAGCTGCATCGCCAGCCCGATCTGCCGCTGGTTCGACATGCATTTGCTCCGGTTCGCCGCGACCCGCGCATTGCCAACCGCCGGGACCGCAATGCCGACGAGCAATCCGAGGATGGCGAGAACGACAAGGATTTCCACCATGGTGAATCCGTTCTTAAATCTAGGTCTGGGTTTCACAGCTGGATTGGGTGATTTCTCCTCGCGATGTAAGAATGGCTTTTCACAACAAAGCCAAAAGACCGGAGGCCGTATTCCGTCCTCCGGTCGATTGCCAGTTGCTCTTCGCTGATGCCAGTCAGGATTGCTTCCGACGCCGCATCCCCAGAAGCCCCACGAGCCCCAATCCAAGCAAGGCAACAGACGATGGCTCAGGAACCACTTGAAGGGTAAAGGTTTCGCTGGTCGTAATCAAACCGTCCGTATCATGGGTTCCCGACCATTCAAACGTCAAATCGTAGTCACCAAGGTGAGTAAAACCAAAATCAAAATGAACATGGTCACCGGGAACGATTGGAAAACTATTGGTGAAGGTTGTGGCACTGCTATCAAATGTTGAAAGGAGGATATCAACAACGTTTGTGTCAGCGGCGTTTGTCGAATAGAGCGCAAACTCCGCACCGCTTGGAATAGTCCAACCAGTCAGGGTCAGGGTGATATTTCCGGTCCAGTCAGCCGGATCCAATTCCTCCGCACTAAAGCCCAGATTGGGCTGGTAGGTCGCGGAACCAGCGGTGTATATCGTGGTTCCATCGGGCACATCAATCCCAGCGGCCAGACCAATCGGCGATGAGCGTGTTGCGGAGACCTCGGCAACCAGATCACCTGGCTCGTATTCATCCTCCAGTGCTAGTGGACTCCCATCCACAATAGCACCCGCGTCCAGATGCCAGTGAGGCTCAAATTCTTGATCAGCGGGAATGTAACCCACTCCGATATCGGCATGGCCGGAGGTATAGACCGACTGTGCCGCAACTGGATTGATGGACAGGATTGCCACTCCAACGAGGGTGACAAGCGATGATAAGAAGGTGGTGGTTTTCATAGGTGCGCCCCCACTTTTGCAAAGAACTTGCGGCAGTCAAGCATTTAATGCAAAGAATTTGCAATACTGCGAGTGCCGCGTCGGATTGACTTGCTCTTTCCCACCCTTCATTCGTTGCGATTCCTCTCGCGTTGAAATCGATCAGATTCAGAGTGCCACCCCTTCCGTGGAGGGAGCGGGCTCCCTTGCTTTGGCGGGCGGATGAACAGAGGCGGGTGCCGGTTTCCAAGTGGCGTGGCAGTCGTGGCAGTAACTCATTTTTTCCACTAGCCTGCCTGCGGCAAGTAATTCCATGGTCAGGTTGGGCAGGAGATGTTTGCGGGGAAACTGGGGATATTCGACGTGGAACCCGCCGCATTCTGGGCAACGCCACGCTGCGGTAAAAACGGGATCCCCTCGCTCAGCCCGTTCTTTCACAAAATGGAGCGCTTCTTTTTGTCGGTTCCCGGTCACCTCAACCCGCGCGGAGCCGGCAGACTCCGCGTGTGGCACCCACCCCGATTCCCGGTGAGTCGAGGCTTCAAAACCATCGTTAATGAGCGCGGCAGCCGCGTTGCGAGCCTGCTCTTGCGTCTGGAAAATAAACGTCCCGTCCATAGTTAAAGTATCGGTTGCGCGACGGGTTCGGGATGTCTTGCGAGCGGATCAACGGGAAATTGCTCCTCGCCGGGGGCCCCTCTTCGCTGGCTGGAGGGGGTTCCCTCGGCGCGTGATAACAAAAGCGGCGGTTTCAGGCGGCATGCTTGCTTCAGAGCGTGGGCGGTGGAGGGGCGTAATGGACGGCGATCTTGGCCGGAACCCCAATCTCGACGGAGGAGACTTCCGCCGGTCGGGAAGGGTTACCCTGCCCGATGGCGGATTTACTTGGGAGCAGCCGGGGTCATCCGGGAGCAGCCGGGGTCATCCGGCCCTGGTTAGCGCTTGGCGGAAAGAATGTAGCGGCTGTTGCTTTTCCCAGTCCCTTTATTGAGAAGGATTGGGTTGGCGCTCATCCAGGATTTGAACCGAGAAAATGGGATGCCGATGTTATCCTGAATTTCCTTCCCGCTCATCGCTTTGCCATCGCCAAGCAAGATACGAATTTTTTCGGTAATTTCCTCGTCGGTCAATGAGCGGCGACGCGTACGTCCGGTCGCACCAGCACTTTTGACCGGTTTACCGCCCAAACTGGCAATTTCCGCATCCAAAGCGGCAATTTGATCAAAGAGGGCGTTCTTTTTTAATTCTAATTCCGCAATGGCCTGGGTGCGGAGTGATTCCATTTCGGCATTCAATGCCTGCATACGTTGAAGAGCAGAAGATGAGTCAGTAGACATGAGTGAATGAATTAAGAGCACCTTTTGTCAGAAGGCAACTGTCATCTTACGATTAACGGAGACAAAAAAGGACGCGGTATGCCGCGTCCTTTTTGTAAGCGAAGAGAAAACTGATTACTCCGACGAGGAGGCGTCAGCTTTTGGTTTGGGCACGTTAATGATGACTTTAATGGGATTCCCTTCAGCGTCGGACAGCACGCGCACCATTTTGGCGGAGGCCAAGTCGTCGCTGCTGGCCTCGCTCTTATCCGATTTCGAGACTTCAACGGTCTCGGTGATGGTAAAGGTTTTGGTTTCCCCTGCTTTTTTATTTTCGACGGTTAAGACACCGCCTTCGAAGGATTTCACCCTTCCGCCGAAGGGGGTTGGTTTATTTTGCGCTTGGGCGGCGGCGGTGAGGAGGAGGCAAAGCCCGACCACGAGAGTCGGGACGAAACGGCTGAGGGATTTCATGATCGCAATAGTCTAAGGTTTTATCGGTTTTTAAGGTTTTATGGGGTCTATAGGTCCTTAAGGTCCTTAAGGTCCTTAAGGTCTTTTAGGTCTTTTAGGTCTAAGAAATCGGGGTCCCACTGCATGATGCCGGTCCGGACATCCGGCGGCGTTTACGGGGGGAACCCGAACTTCTCAGCATTTAGCGCCGAAACCGATTGGCAGGCAACGGAATTCGCTCGGAAGTCATTCGGATTGGGCGGTAGGGCTCCCTCGCCGAGGGGGCCTTTTTGGGGGGGATCGCGCGCCAACTCCCGACCGCTCGGCGAGCGGGGCGCTACCTTGGAAATCGGCGCTCCC
>CAZSPO010000204.1:0-6794 GCA_964608775.1 uncultured Chthoniobacterales bacterium
CTCCACTTCCTCGGAATCGCCAGAGGCTCCGCCGGCGAGGTGCGCTCCATGATCGCCGTCATCCGCCACCGCCCCGAATTGCAGCCCATCCGCCCCCAACTCCAGCAACTCCTCGAGCAGGCAGCCGACTGCATCAAGCAAATCATGGGCTGGACCCAATACCTCGAAAACTCCGACGTGCAGGGAAAACGCCACCTCACACCCGAAAGAAGACACGAATTACAGACCAAAAACGGCGCCCGAAACATCCGCCTCCTCTTCCTCCGCAGCCTCTCCCCAACACACCCCCTCTACCATACCCAGGAAGCCAAAGCCGCACGCGAAAACCCAGATTAATCCACCTCCCAAAATCGACAATCGCCAATTCCCCCAATCGACAATCGGCTTTCTACCAATTGCCAATCGACAATCGCCAATTGTCAATCGCCCCTTCCAGACCACCTCCAATTCCCAATCGCCAATCGGCCCTCTTCCAATCGCCAATTGTCAATCGCCAATTGTCAATAACCAATCACCAATCCCCAATCTCACCATTGGACAGCTATTGTCCCACCTCCAGTGCGACAATCCACCGCCCTCATCATATCTATCCCTTCCGCCTCAACCGGTTTTCCTCGCCTCCCAAATCCGCTTTTTAATAATAGGCAAAGCCCTCTTCTCCCCAACCTGTTACGCCCAACGTATCGCCTCCGCCTTATCATCTGCCTGCTTTCCCATCTCCACCACGCCACAACGCCACCACGCCACCACCTCCGTGAATTTCCCCCAACTCTTTAAAACCGCCACTGCCCACCCCCCCTACCCCTGGCAGGAACGTTTGGCGCAAGAACCAATCTGCCAATCCCGTCTCATCGACATCCCCACCGGCCTCGGCAAAACCGCCGCTACCGTCCTCGCCTGGATCTGGAATCGAATCATCCAGCAGGACCCCAACTGGCCCCGCCGGCTCGTCTACTGCCTGCCCATGCGCACCCTTGTTGAGCAGACCGAGCAGGAAGTTTTCCATTGGCTCCGAAATCTTCTTCATGCCTGCCCCGAAAACCCCCAACTCCGCTGGCTCACCGGCACGGAAAACCTCACCCCATCCGAAATCGAAAATCTCAGATCCCCCGACCCTTCATCCTTCCGCTCTCCCATTATTCTGATGGGAGGCGAAGACCTTTCTCCCGCCAAGCGCGACTGGGACCTCTACCCTGAACAACCCGCCATCCTCATCGGCACTCAGGACATGCTCCTCTCCCGCGCCCTCAACCGCGGCTACGGAATGTCCCGCTACCGCTGGCCCATGCACTTCGCCCTCCTCAACAACGATTGCCTCTGGATTATGGACGAAGTGCAGTTGATGGGGGCTGGCCTTGCCTCGACTACCCAACTCGAAGGGTTTCGCGATGGCGTTACGACTATCGGAAATCAGATATGCCATAGCTGGTGGATGAGCGCAACGATCCGCCCCAACTGGCTCAAAACGGTTGATATGCCGGAGGCTCTACTGGAAACTCAGCCGTTGCAGCTGAGGGACGAAGAGAAGCACGACGCCGATCGAGTCGAAGCCCTTCGCACCGCGAATAAATCAGTCGAAAAAGCTGAAGCAATCAGCAACTCATCAAAAAATACTAAAGTGGCGGCTGAGTTCATCGCATCGATGCGCTCTACCGAAGGACTGAGCTTGGTCGTTGTTAACACCGTCAAGCGTGCAAGGGAGCTTCATGCTGCCTTGAGAAAGCTGATGAAAAGCGAATCAAATAGTATTTTACTTCTGCACTCACAATTTCGCCAACTGGATCGTCAGCGAGTGCTTGAGGGAGTTCTGAAAAGCCCACCAAGCAAGATTGTGGTTTCCACACAAGTGGTCGAGGCAGGTGTCGATCTCTCGGCCCATACTCTGTTCACAGAGATCGCTCCATGGTCATCCCTCATTCAACGCTTTGGACGATGCAATCGATGGCTGGTCAATGGTAGGCAGCAATACGATAACGCCCGCATATACTGGTTTGACTTAGTGGAGGACAAAGACCATCCGCCCTATCCAAGTGCCGCAATCCACGAGGCAAGAACCCGCCTGAAGAGCCTTTCCAATGCGTCCATTCAACATCTTGAAGCCTTCGAATCACCCGAATGCGATCGCCCTGAGTTTCGGCATGTTATTCGCCACAAGGATCTCCTCGATCTCTTCGACACCACGCCCGATCTCGCCGGGGCAGACCTCGACATCGACCGCTTTATCCGCGACGCCCAAGACAGTCACGTCCGTGTATTCTGGCGTGATTGGCAGGGTGGCCCTGAAAAGGCGCCCGATTCTCACGAAAACGGAAAAT
The DNA here is from genome assembly GCA_964608775.1 of uncultured Chthoniobacterales bacterium. Classification (GTDB taxonomy): domain Bacteria; phylum Verrucomicrobiota; class Verrucomicrobiia; order Chthoniobacterales; family CAZSPO01; genus CAZSPO01. The sequence continues at coordinate 2,316 of CAZSPO010000204.1, forward strand.
ATACCCAAGAAGCCCCCAAGCAGAACGAATTGTGCTCCGTCAGCATAGGGGAATTTCGCATTTTTCTTAAAAAGAATGGTCCGGCCTGGCGTTGGAATGCCCTCGACCATCAATGGCAAAAGGTGGTTTCAGAGAACATTTACCCGGGACAGATTTATCTCCTCCACATCGATCAGGGCGGTTACGACCAGGGAGACGTTGACGATAGCCTTCCAACCGGCTGGAACGGTAACCCGAAGTCGAAGGTTCAGCCTGTCGGATTCGTTCGTGTCAATGAACTGCTAACTTCAGAGCCCGAAGCCTACGATGGCGATCCTGCCTCCGAGTTGAATCGTTGGCAGACGATCGCCCGGCATACCGACGAGGTGTGTCAGGAACTCGATGGTATCCTCAACTCCCTCGACTACGAGTTGAAGAACCTTCCCGGCAGCTCTGATCTAGACATTGCCGAAGTCCTTCGCCTCGCCGCCCGTTGGCATGACTGGGGAAAGGCGCACCCAGCCTTTCAAGCCAAACTCGAACAGTCCAAAGTGGAAAAGGTCGGCCTTGGCCATTCCGTAGCCAAAGCTCCCGAATCAGCATGGATCAAGGGTCGCATCCCTTCGAAACCAACCGAAGGCGAGGCGCGCCGTCCGCACTTTCGCCACGAACTGGCCTCCGCGTTGGCCATTCTCCTACCCGATTCCGGTTTTCCGGTGATCGCGGAAGTCGCCCGTAATCTCGTCGCTTATCTCATCGCTGCACACCATGGCAAAGTCCGCTTGTCCATTCGGTCCATACCCAACGAGTGGCATCCACCAAAGAGTGACGATGGAAATGAGCGCCGCTTTGCCCGGGGCATCTGGGACCGCGATGAGCTGGTCGGCGTCGATCTGGGCGGCGGAACGACCGCCAACACCGTCACCCTTTCCTTGGAGCCGATGGAACTCGGCCTCGGGGAACAGGAGCCCTTCCTTAATCAGCCCTCGTGGGCCGAACGCTGCCTCGTTCTACGCGATCACCTCGGCCCCTTTTCTCTCGCCTACTTGGAAACCCTCCTTCGCGCCGCCGATGGACGAGCCTCGCAAGAGCCTTCAAAAAACCAGGAGACTACCGAATCGTAAGCACTCAACGTCTCCGCTTCGCATGAAAAAGAAAACCACCAATGCCAGGATAAACGTCCAAGGAACGGAAATTGCCGTCATCAAGCGGGAGGATAAGGACTTCATCTCCCTCACGGACATGCTCAAGGCCAAGGATGGTGATTTCTTTATTGCGGATTGGCTACGCAACCGAAACACCGTCGAGTTTCTCGGTATTTGGGAAACGGTGCATAACCCAGATTTTAATTCCGGCGAATTCGCCACAATTAAAAGTCAGGCCGGCCTCAACAGCTATAAGCTGAGCGTAAAAGAGTGGGTCGAAAAGACCAACGCTATCGGACTCCAAGCCAAAGCCGGACGCTATGGCGGCACCTACGCCCACCGGGATATTGCCTTTGAGTTCGGCATGTGGATCAGCCCGGAGTTTAAAATTTACCTCATCAAAGAGTTCCAGCGGCTAAAAGAAGATGAGAACCGCCGCCTCTCCCTCGCCTGGAACCTCAACCGCACCCTCGCCAAAATCAACTACCGCATCCACACCGATGCCATCCAAGCCCACCTCATTCCCCCCGAGGTCACGCCCCGGAAGGCCGCCATCACCTACGCCACCGAAGCCGACCTCCTCAACGTCGCTCTCTTCGGCTGCACCGCTGCCGATTGGCGCGAGGCCAACCCCGACAAGGACGGCAACATGCGCGACCACGCCAGCCTCGAGCAGCTCCTCGTGCTCGCCAACCTGGAAAACATGAATGCCGAACTCATCCATATGAACCTGCCCCAGTCCGACCGCATCCAACGTCTCAACGCCATTGCCATCCGCCAAATGCAGACCCTCACCGCCCACACCCTTAAGCAACTGAAAGGAGGTAAACGGTGAATCACGAAGAGAACCCCCATTCAAATCTGCCAAGCCCAGAAATCCTCACCCTATCCGGTTGCACCCCCGAACCCCTTATGGGCTACCTCAAAGCCCTCGGCGTCTTCCGTCTCGTTTCCGAACAGGCCGAACCCAACTGCCGCGCCGCCTGGCGAAACGGGAAACTGGTGCTGCAAACTAAGCTGAGTGAGGAGGAATTGATCGAGTTCTTAACTGAGAAGTATGAGCCTTCGCCAATGTTTTCACCATGGAACGGAGATGGGGGGTTTTTGTCAGCTTCCGGCTCAAGTTACTCAACCATCGAATCCATCCGCTCATCGGATGACAAACGCCTCGGGAGTCTTCAACACTCGATTACAATGATCGAAAAGATGTCGATCTTGAGCGAGTTTGGTCAAAACCGGGCAGAAGCAAAGGAGCTGAAAAAGTCTCTGGATAAAAGGAAGAAGGAAAAGAGGAAGGTCACCGAAGAAGAGGCGGAAAAGCTCAGATTGCTGAAAAAGCGTGTCAAAGAGCTCAAAGAGTCGATGTTATTTCAAATCCGCAAAGACTTTCCTGATCAAAGCTTGGGATGGTTCGATACCTGCCTCCAAGTTGGACAAGACGGCTTCTCCGTTGCTCCTGCAATGGGTTCGGGTGGTGTTGATGGACGAATGGAGTTCTCCGCCAATTTTTTTAGTAACATCCTGCTAGTTCTTGATGACCCAGAATCATCAAATTGGGCGAACACGGCTCTTTTCGAATCAGGGTTAGCCCGTCTCTACCCTTCCTCAATCGGCCAATTCTCACCCGGCAACATTGGAGGCCCTAATGCCACGCAGGGGTTTGAAGGCGGTTCCACCATCAACCCATGGGATTATATACTTCTTATCGAAGGGGCCCCTCTTCTCGCTGGTGCCATGACAAGAAGGTGCGACACAAACCAATTCGCGAAAGCTGCTTTCCCGTTTACCGTCCTGCCAGTTGCACAGGAAGGAGACTCCGTAAAAAGTAAGGACAGTAATACAGCGCGAGGGGAACTGTGGCTACCTCTCTGGCAGCGATTTCTAAAGCTCGCAGAACTTGAAAAGCTTTTTGGGGAAGGCCGCGCCGAATGGTCAGGAACTCAGTCTAGAACAAATGTCGACTTCGCGAAAGCGATCGCCAATTTCGGGGTTGACCGCGGCATCGCTGCGTTTTCGAGGCATGGGTTTTTACAACGAAACGGATTAGCGTTTCTTGCTACACCCCTCGGCCGTTTCGAAGTCAAAGCTCAGCCAGACGTCGATCTGCTTCGTGAATCGGATCTTTGGATCGATCGCTTTCGGCGCGGCTGCGGAGACAAAACTCCGGCACGCTTTGGCACAGCCCTGAGGCGCATCGACTCGGCTTTCTTCGACTATTGCCGGTTTGGCGAAAAGGAGCGGTTCCAGTCTATCTTGATTGCTCTGGGCAGAGCCGAAAGAGAAGCTGCCAATGGAGCAACGTTCCGCGAAAACGCATATCTCCAGCCCCTCCAAAAACTCTCCCCCGACTGGGTCACCGCCGCTGACGATGGTTCGGAAGAGTTCGAGATCGCCGCCGCGCTTGCCGGGATTCAAGGAGCCGAGAAATACCCCGGAATCCGCGCCAACCTGGAGCCGGTCGAATGGGCCAAAGGCCGATTCAGTTGGAAGGACGGTTCGGCCCTTGTCACGTGGAAGCGTGGCACCCTCGCCGAAAATCTGTGCGCGGTGCTAGAACGCCGCCTGCTCGACTGGAAACGCCTCAGCCTGCCTCATCTCCCCATCGTCTCAACCCGAGTCGCCAGCCCGGCCACCATCGGTCGCTTCATTTCTGGCGAATTCGACGATGAGAAAATCGAGGCCCTCCTCTGGGGGCTCATTGCCTGCAGAATCCCTTGGAAACCAATCCCCCGCTCGCTGCAAGAGGTGCCCCGCCCCTACGCCCTCCTCAAACTCTGCTTTCCCGGCATTCATTCCGAACGCCAACACGCCGATAGCGTGGACCCCGGGTTCCTGCAAAAAGGAAAAGCCGTGAAACCGGAGGTACACATGCTGACCCTCTGTCGATCCGGTCGACTCGAAGAAGTCCTCGCCATCGCGACCCGTCGCCTCCGCAGCTCTTTACTGGCACCGGCTCCAATTGAATGGGAACTCAAACAAACCGGCATCGACCCTCAGCGCCTCGCCGCTGCCTTACTGATTCCGGTCGAACCAGCGAGCCTCCAAAACCTCTGGAACCTCGTTCGCCGTAAGCAGCGGGACGAAGTCGAGGCGGATTACCACACCCATCACACTACGATTTCCCATGCCTGAGCAATCCCTCATTCCCAAGCATGGCGGTTATAAAAAGCTGGTCAGCTTTCAGGTAGCCCAGCTGGTCTACGACGTCACGGCACGCTTCTGCGACCGCTATATCGACAGACGGAGTCGCACCCACGACCAGATGGTCCAAGCCGCCCGCAGCGGTGTTCAAAATATTGCTGAGGGCAGCCAGGCCAGCGCCACTTCAAAAAAAATGGAGCTGAAGCTGACCCAA
>CAZSPO010000205.1:0-6764 GCA_964608775.1 uncultured Chthoniobacterales bacterium
CCATCTGAGAGGACCCGGTACCGTCTATCTGCAGAGCCTGCCCTTTTCCCGCCTGGCTGATCGTATTTTGCGTAACGCCCCCTCACAGGGTGGCTCGCGACGGGGCGAAGGCTCGGTACTGGGTGGCCTGGGCGACGCACTGCTGGTCGCCGTGAATGCGGATGAATCGGTGCGCGCTCTCAAAGGCCCTGGACGCCCGCTCAATTCGGAAGAAGAACGGGCCGAAGTCCTTGCCGCTCTGCGCTGCGTCGATTATGTCACGCTTTTTTCCGAACCGCGGGTCACTCGCTTGATCGCTGCGATCCAACCCGATCTCTATGCCAAGGGCGGCGATTATTCCGTGGCCAGCCTCGACCCTGAAGAACGCGAAGCCCTCGCAGCCGCCGGAGCCCGCATCGAAATTCTCCCCCTGGTGCCAGGCCGCAGCACAACGCGGCTGATCGAACAATTTGGCAGGGTGCCATCATGAATCACCTCGCCATTCTCGGTTCCGGTCAAGGCACCAACTGCGCGGCCATTGCCCAAGCCATTCGAGACGGCTCTTTGCACGCCCAAATCGTTCTCGTCGTGGCTGACCACCCTCAGGCCGGCATTTTGAATGTCGCCCACACCTTCGATCTCCCCATGCACTGCCTCCCGCCCGGGCCTTACAAAACACGGCTCACCCCCGAAACCGAGGCGGCGCTCGCCGAGACCTTGCTCCGGGCTGGCGCAGACTGGATCGTGCTCGCCGGCTGGATGCGGGTGGTGAAAGAGCCGCTCCTTTCCAAATTTCCCAACCGGATCTTAAATATCCACCCCTCCCTGCTCCCCAAACATCCCGGCCTCGCCGCCTGGCAACAAGCCTTCGACGCCGGTGACCCCGTCACCGGTTGCACGGTCCATCTCGTTGATGCCGGGGTGGATACCGGGCGCATTTTAGCCCAGGCAAAGGTTCCCCGGCTTTTACAGGACACCCCCGCCACCCTTCACGCCCGCATTCAAGCCGCTGAACACCAGCTCTATCCCCAAGTGCTTCGCTCCCTCTGCACCGGGGAGTCGGGCAAAAACATCACCTAACCCCCATGCTGGTTACTTAACCCCACTGGTTTTATCAAACAGTGGGGTTAAGCAGCTCGTTAACCGCGAGCTGTTTCGAAGCTGCCGCGACCAGCTTGTTGGTCGGTCGGGAATATGACGAAATTCCGGTCCGAAATCTGGAAGCAATTGGGTGCGCGTACCGTGAATGGGCTCGTTGCTGACCGACGACGCAAGCGGCCTTTCCGCCACCCGGCGTCAAGCGGGACGTAAGACCTTGTATTGATCGCCATTGCCCCGGCCAGCCAGGGCGTCCTGGTAGCTGACAATGAAGGCCCGGCGATGTTCTGCCGTCTGGTTTCCTAGCGATCGATGCCAAGTCAACGCGTGGAACAACAGGATCGACCCCGCCTTGATTCGCATAGGAATCGCACCTTCCACCACCTCCTCCGCTGGGGCGAACCCTTTGGTGCAGTGCCCTTGGCGCGCCGAGTCAATCTGCCGAAATTCCCGCAGCCCATGTCGATGACTGCCCGGCACCATCCAGACGCAGCCGTTTGCCTCATCACAATCCTGCAAAGGCAACCAGATCGACATCCGACATTCGCTCTCGGAATTCTCCCGATAATAAGCGTCATCCTGATGCCAATGACAGACGGCTTCGTCGTAAGGAAGTTTCTCTACCATCTTGGCGGAATAGATGGAGATACCAGGACGCACGAGACCCTCAATCAGGGTGAGAATGCGTTCATCTTCGCAAATTTGGCGGGTCAATGGAGAGCGAAGTCCCAATTGGACGATCGCATTGCGCCTGAAAACGGGGAGCTCTGTTTGTTTCCCCTCACGCCGCAGCCGGTCGATCTCGTTGTTGATCACGCCCAGTTCTTCAAGCGAAATAAAATCGGGCACTTCAACAAACCCATTCTCGTGATAAGCATCCGCCTCCCTTTGGGTGAGTCGGCGCAGTGGAGTCGTGGTATTGCAAGCGTTGTCGTGGATCATGGAGAATTATTAACACGACAGGATCGGGCTTGCCCAGGCGAGCCAATGTGGGATTGTGTGGACTTAACCGGTGTTCACATATCTTTTATGGAGCAGATTCAAGCCATCAGTGATGAGGCATTCCTGCGGACCTTGGAGGGGGCAGGCCCCGATCGGCTCTGTATTCAAGTGGCTGGTCTTGGGCGGAGCCGCCTTTGGGACTCCGGCCCTCGCTCGCTTCCCGATCAGGTCCTCTGGTTTTTTATCCGAGGTGGGGTGGAGGGAACCGTTGCTGACGAAACCGATGAGGTGCGGATCCCGGAAGGCAGCTTCCATTGGTTGAGCGGCGGGGTCGGTCATCATCTGCATAAAACCGAGGAGCGACAGGTGATGCGGAACTTTAACTTGCGATTCGTGCTTCGGTCGCAGGATGGGGAGGTGGTGACGCCCCGTTGGCGTCGGCTTCTATTGCCGGACTTCCCGCCGGGGCGGCTCTGGTTGGAGCAAGCCTATCTGACGTGGCAAGCCCATGGGGCTTTCCAATTCGAAAAAATGCGGGCGCTATTGGTGGTCCTCTGGATCGACATGCTGAAGGAACGCGAACGCCAAACCCAACCCCGGTCTGGTCGCCACCAATTCACTGCGGGAGAAATCAGCGAGCTGCTTCGCCACGTCGAGGCCAACTTACACCGCCCCTTCCTCCAGATTGAACTTGCGCGGATGATGGAGCTGACCCCTGACTATTTCGCCCGCAAATTCCGTGCGACATTCAAGATGGCACCGCGAGAATGGCTGACTCGCCAACGGCTCAAACGCGCTGCCACCCTGCTGATCGAGACCCGCCTACGGGTGCAAGAAATCGCAGCGGAAACGGGGTATGCCGATCCCCGATTTTTTGCCCGACAATTTCACAAACAATTCGGCGAACAACCGAGCGTTTATAGAAGCCGACGGTAGACGCCTACAAGTATCAACCCCAATGGGGCAACAATCGAGTGATCGATTTGTGAAACATTGAGCTCAGCCTGCGACCTTCCTCTGGCTAGGTTCCGCCTGCTTCCCTGCGCCGGGAATCCAACGGGGGCAACTCATGGTGACGACGAAAATGTTCGGTGAAAGCCAAGGTCTGTGGACAAAAAGCTACGGCACAATCCCTTCGCGTTGATACGACCCGACAGGCCTGGCGGGTTACAATCGGATTTTCTTCCGCATGAAGGTCGGGACATCAAGATCTTCGCCATCCACAATTGTCGGTTCACTTTTTTCAAAACGCCCGCGGTTCACCGGCTCAAATTGTAACACTTCTTGGCGAGGGGCATTTTCCCGATGGGAATCAACGGGGGGCGAAGCGGGCTCTGGCTCTGGCTCTGCGGGCGATGCGGTCGAGACCAGAAGGGAAGGGGGCTCTTCGAAAAGGCCGACAGGCTCGGTCACCTCGCGTATCTCGCGCGGCTGCGGGGCAGCAGCGGGCGCATCGGCTGTCGGCGGGGGAGTCGGCGGGGGATTTGCCGCCAATGCCCGGCGCATGGGATGCAGCTCCGGTAGCGGGTCGGGCGGGTCGCCGACCGAGCTTAAAATCGCCACGCTCAGTCGCGGGCCGTAATCGGGATCGACGGCGGTCCCAAAAAAAATCTGGGTTTGATCGTGGATATGGCGCCCGGCCTCTTCCATGATCGTCTGCACCTCAATCAAGGTGAGGGAGGGGCCGCCGCAGATGTGCACGAGCACGCGTCTAGCATCGGCTAACATCCGGCCTTTGTCCAACAACGGACTGCGTAAGGCGCGCGCCAGGGCGTCGTTACAACGATTGTCAGAGTCCGACAGGCCAAAGCCAAAAAGGGCTCTCGGCCCGGAACCGCGGAAGAGACTCAGCAGATGTTCGATCCCGATGTGAATGAGCCCTGGTTTTCGAATCAGATCGATCATGGATCGGACCGCTTGGGAGAGAGTGGCGTCGGCGGCAGCAAACGCCTCGGCGATACCTGCCTTGGGAAGGATAGCATCTCCCATCCGGTCATTCTCAAAGCAGAGGACGGCATCGGAGAATTGCTCGATTAACTCCAGGGTCTGGGCCGCCTGATGGCAGCGGCGACGCCCTTCGAATTCAAATGGGAGTGTCGCAACGGTAAAAACGAGGGCTCCCGCCGCCTGGGCTGCTCGGGCCAGCACGGGAGCCACGCCCGATCCGGTGCCGCCCCCTAGACCGGCGATCAGAAAGACGACTTCGGCATCCCCGATGGTCGCCGCCAGTTCTTCCCCGGCCGCTTCGGCAGCGGAGTAGCCGACTTCAGGATCGCCACCGGCTCCGAGGCCACGGGTTGTTTCCCTCCCAATCTGCATTTTTTCCTGAGCCAGGGCACCGGCGAGGTTTTGAAGATCGGTGTCAATGGCGAACAAGGCCGCCCGCTGAAGGCCGTCGAGAACGAGACGGTCAATCACGGTAGAACCGGCTCCACCAATGCCGAAGAGACGAATCCGTTTTTCTGCGGCTTCGCTGCGTTGTGGGGTGTCGTGGGAGTAAGCGATCATGACCGGGTTAGCTTCCTGCGCCGGAAATCCATTTTACGAAACGTGAGACGGCTCCCGGGACCATGGACCGCTGTTGACGGTCAATCTGCATGGCCTGGGCAAAGCGGACGATGCCAATGGCAGTGGCCAGCCCGGGATCTTCGATCGCAGAAGTCACCCCGCTCATGGCTCGGGGGCGGGCGGCTTGGACGGGTAGGCCAAATACATCTGATGCTAAGTGCTCGATCCCGTGAACTTTGCTACAGCCGCCCGTGATAAAAACGCCGGCCGCTAGAAATTCTAAGATTCGCTCGTGGTCAAGCCGTCTTTTGATCAGTTCGAACGTTTCCCGCACCCGCATATGCATAATGGTGTTGAGCGTTTCCCGGCCGATTTCTTTGCCGGCAAAACCGAGTTCGCTTTTGAGTTGGATCATTTCTCCGGGCAGGGCGTTCCCGAGGACCACACTTCCTTCTTCGATTTTGACTTTCTCCGCCTGATTAATCGGGATGCGGAGCCCCATGCTAATATCGTTGGTGATATGATCGCCGCCGACGGCAAGGACCCCGGTGGCTTTTACCGCTCCATCCTGGTAAGCCACGTAATCGGTGGTGCCCCCCCCCATATCGATCACGAGCGCCCCGAGATTTTTATGGGTGGCATCTAACACCACCTGGGCGGTTGCCAAACCGTTGAGGACAACATCTTCGACATCCAATGGAATTTCTTTCACGCAACGAATGCTGTTTTGAATGCGTGTCTTGATCCCGTGAATGATATGAAAATCTGCTTCCAACCGGTTGCCCAGCATCCCGACCGGGTTCGGAATCCCTTCCTGGCCGTCAACGAAATAATGCTGGATGATGGTGTGCAGAAAAGCGTTCTGAGTCGGGATCGTCACTTCGCGGGCATTGAACTGCACTTCTTGGAGATCCGTTTCGGTAATCTCCTCGCGGTCCTCAGGAAGATCGACCATTCCGCGGTTGTTAAAGCTTTGGATGTGGGCACCGCTGACGCCGATATAGACACCCGCGATTTCCATGTTACAACGGCTCTCGGCTTCAACCAAAGCTTCGTGCACGCATTTGTGGGCGGTCACAAAATCGATGATCTCTCCCTTCCGAACTCCCCGGGAGGGTGTCTGGCCGATCCCGACAATTTTAAGAGTGCCATCGGGGCGGGATTCGCCAGCCACGAAACTCACTTTGGTGGTGCCGATTTCGAGGCCAACTAGGACGTTGCGACGGGCCATGGCGGAAGGTTCAGCTGCGTTTCACCGGTTCGGCCCGGCGGATTTCTTCTCCCCCATCCACGGGAACAGCCCGGGGTCCTGATTGAGCCGGTTCACTGGGGCGGCTGGGAGAAGAGGAGGTTCGAGCCGGGGTGGCGGTGGGTGTTGATGTGGCGGATTCCTCGACAGGGAGGGCGACAGGGATTACCCCGTCAAACGGCGGGTTGGTGCCGAATGTGACCGGGACGTTTCGTTCGGGGATCAGGTTGACAGTGGCCAAGGGCGACTCGTTTTCGATGGCATGGGCATAGAGCAAGCGAAGTTTCACAAACTGTTCGGCAAACCGGCTGGTGCTGAAGGTAATGATGGCGCGTTGTTCATCGGTGACGAGGTAGCAATAGCCGCGACTCACATCGACCGTGCGGATGCGAAAGGGAGTGTCCACCATCAGATCGTTCGCGGTAGCCAGAAGGGCGAGTGCCCCTAGCACCCCTTCCTGCGTGGTCGCCTGCCCGGCGACGAGGGCCTCCACATCGCACCCATAAATGACAGGAAGATGAAAATGTTCGGGCTTCGACGCGCGCTGCCGTAAGACCACGCCATTGGCATCGACTAGGTAAGCCTCTTCGTCGGTAAATGGATCGCCTTCCGTGGGGTCACCTGCGAGCCAGGCAGCCGGTCGACGTTCGACCACTTGAAGTTTCAAAGCGTCGGGGGGCATTCGGTGAATGGTGACCGTTTCCACCTGGGGAATGGCCAACACCCGACGTTCCAGTGCTCCCAAATCGAGGGAAAATAGATTGACCCCCTCTCGTAATTGCGCGGCTTGCCGAACCTGATCACGCGGAATGTCGCCTGCCACCTCAATTTCAATGGTGCGTAGGGCGAATTCCGGGTTGTCCCAGAAAAGCTTCTGCACTCCGAGATGCACGCCCCAGGCAACTCCGCCGAGGATGGCCGCGACGAGACTCAGGCGGACCGCGATTACGGCAGCCCGTCGCGCCCAACGCCTGGCCTCCGTCCGTCC
>CAZSPO010000206.1:0-6756 GCA_964608775.1 uncultured Chthoniobacterales bacterium
TGTCCGCCTTGTCCGCCTCGTCCGCCGCCACGAGGGCGGTCGCCTGGTGGACGCTGGTTTCCAGACCGGGGGCGGCGCTCTCTCTCTCGGGACTCAGGGTGCGGCATAAGCTTTTGCAATTGGAAAGTTTCGTGGCATAACCACCAGGATATGCCCTTCAATCTCAAAGAGCTGGTGGCGGCTAGGCAGGGGGATAATTATGGCCTGCACGAACGCCACATCAACCAAACTCTGGTAAAAGTGCAACGGACCATTGGGTTCGACAAGGTTTACACGCGGGCGGAGGGGGCTTACCTCTACGATGCCGAGGGGGCCGATTATCTCGATTTTCTGAGTGGATACAGCGTTTACAACATTGGCCGCAATCATCCTGTGGTGAAACAGGCCATCCGCGACACGCTCGACCTCGATCTTCCCAACATGGTGCAATTAGACTGCTCGCTCATGAGTGGGTTGCTGGCGGAAAAACTCGTCGCGATCACTCCGCCCCAGCTCGAGGCGGTCTTTTTCACCAATTCCGGCACCGAATCCGTGGAAGGGGCCTTGAAATTCGCCCGCGCCGCGACCGGACGCCCCAAGATCGTTTCACTCGAAGGTTCTTATCACGGGCTGAGCTATGGAGCCCTTTCCATTACGGGAAGCCCTTCGTTTCGGGAAGGTTTCGGCCCTTACTTGGCCGATGTCGACCGGGTGCCCATGGGCGATCTTGCCTCGTTGGAAGACCAACTGGCAGCGCGCGACGTCGCCGCCTTCATCATTGAACCGGTGCAAGGCAAAGGGGTGAAATTCCCTAAGGACGACTATTTCCAGCAAGCACAGGCCCTTTGTCGAAAGTATGGAACGTTGTTTATCTGCGATGAAATCCAGACCGGCCTGGGGCGCACCGGTCGGATGTTTGCCTTTGAACACTGGGGGCTGGAGCCCGATATCATCACATTGGCGAAGAGTTTGAGCGGGGGATTCGTCCCATGCGGAGCGATCATGACGAGCCGCGCCATTTATCAAAAGACCTTCAGCCGACTCGACCGTTGCGTCGTGCATTCCACGACCTTTGGCCGCAACAACCTCGCTATGGTCTGCGGTCTCGCTACGCTCGCGGTGATTGAAGAGGAAAATCTCATCCAAAACGCCGCCACCCTCGGCATTTACCTGGAGGAACGACTTGCTGAACTCCAGCCGTGCCACCCCTTTCTCCATGATATCCGGGTCAAAGGCCTCATGTGCGCCATCGAATTCGCTGAACCACGCGATCTTCGGCTCAAGATGGCGTGGAATGTCGTGCATAAACTGGATCCCAGCCTTTTCCCTCAAATGATCGTCACCCCGCTCCTCAGCCGTCATCGCGTCCTGGCCATGGTCGCCGGGCATCACATGGATGTGGTCAAAATTTTGCCGCCCCTCATGATCGGTCGCCCGGAGATCGACCGTTTTGTGGATGGCCTCGATGATGTCCTTAAAGCATGCCGAAAATTTCCCGGCCCGATCTGGGAACTCGGAGCCAATGCCGTCAAACAAGCCATGAAAATTTCGAAAGCTCGCCCGCGTGAAACGGTCGCCGTCGGGTGATTCCTCCGGTCGCGCCGGGTCTTCCCCGCATTCCTCTTTTTTTATCCTCGACCGAACCACCCGCGCCGCCTAACGCGATACTCCTCTACGGAAGACTCCCTCATGAAAATTGACATCGATACCAAGCAATTGAACGCCAAGCTCAACGACGCCATTGACCAAGGTCTCCATTCTCTCGACCAAGGTTTGCGCCGGTTCGAGGAAGTCCGCGACACCCTCTCCAGCACCCTCAAGGAACGCGCTGATGATATTCAACGACGCGCTTCTCACCAATGGCACGAAGGACGTTCCAAAGCTGTCGAAGCAGAAAAGACCGTCGAAACCCATGTCCGCCAGCATCCCGGGCTTTATCTCGTTGCCGGCCTCGGATTGATCGCCCTCGTCGCAGCGAAAGTGCTTCTCACCCGGCGCCGCCTCTCCGATTGACCCGGTTGAATCGCGCCTCCTTTCCAGGCTGATCCCGTGTTGGAAGGCTCGAAACTGTTGCGGGTTCGGTAGGCTGGAAAATAATAGGTTACCCCGTTGTTGATTGGGGTGGTGGAGACTCTCATTCCTCCGGGATTTCTGCGACCCGCCAACCGGCCTGCTTTTGTCCGAAAACAGCGGGGTCGCGCCACGGGTAACCGGGCCTCGATAAACGATCGTAAAAATCCAGTTCGATCTCGATCCGTCCAGGGGGCACATTCTCAAGTTCCCAAGCCCATCGCTCCGCGCCAGTCTCACCCGCTCCCAACCAAGGGACGTTGATGCCCGCGACTTGAGTGAATGCCTCTGTTGGCGTTCGAATGACGAGCACCATCCAGCTGAGAGAGTCGCGGTCGGCCACTGCGTCCCAGATCAGATCGATTTCCAGTTGCAGAACGCCCCCGCTTGTCCGCTCCCAATTTGCCCGAATGCTCTGCAGCCGCAGCCCCATCACCTCCGGCCCGCCGGGGTCTTCCTCCTCCGTCCGCCAAACCGCCCCCGCCCGCTGAAGGACCGCCATGCCGTTCTTCGCTTCTGCTGTCCAGTTTGTCCCCGCCAAAAAGGTCCGGAGCAATCGGTCGCTCGATTCCGTTACCCGCCCGTCACGCCCGAGTAATTTCGGATGATAGAGCCCGGCCACCGGGTCGAACGTTCCGCCATCCAAGTAATCAATCAGCACCCAGTCGGTTGCGGGCGGAGGTTGCCACGCCTCTTTTCCCAGCACTTGCAAGCCCTTCAAGACTAAGTGCAACGAACGAAGCTCCTCGCGGGTCGCCAGATGGGCGAGGAGGTTATAGGTCGCCGTAACCGAGGCGTCATCGGGCACGCGGGCCAGCATTTGCCGTTTGATCTCCGCTTCCGCCAACCGTTTGGAAACGGCCTCGGGTCCGCCTGGCCAGAGCATTCCGAACGGCCCATTCACCCCCTGCGCCAGGATCGCCACGCCCGCCAAACCGAGCACCCAGATCTTGCGCACCGACGCATTCCATTCGGCCAGACTCTCCACAATGGCCAGCCACACCAGCGGCACCAGCGGAGCCGCGTAATGCAAATGCCAATCCCATTCCGCACTCCGCCAGGAAAGCCAATGTTGGGCAAGGATCGGAGCTGCGATGACCAGCCAACGCGCCCTGAAGAGCAAAAGTCCGCCTGACAAGCTGAGCATACCCATGCCGAGACTCCCCTCGGAGAGCGCCTGCCATAGTTGGTCGACCACGCGATCACCCCCCCAAAGCCCTCCCCCCCCAGCTTCCGCCCCGAGATGTGCGTAAAGCGATCCGTAGGCCACCTTGCCGGCATTCCACCAAGGTCCCAACCAGAGACCGTAGAGCAGCACCCAGCCCCAGGCCAGAGCGGCCACCCCGATATCCCATCGCCAATGCCGCCCCCGCTCCACAATCAGCAGCACCAAATGCATCCACCCAGCCAGCAACGCCACGTTCTCCTTGCAACCCACCACCAGGACCAACCAACCCGCGTAAGCCACCCATCGCCCTTCCACTCTCGCCCGCCACGCCCACAACAACAACGGAGCCGCCAAGGTCTCCGGATGAAATTCGTGCAACCCGGCAAACCAGACCGGCGGCCAAAGAAGCGGCAAGACCGCCAACCATTGTCCCGGCCACCCCCCCACTCCCTTGGCCCGACAAATTCCCCAGGCCGCAAACGGCATCGACGCCAACGCAATCGTTTGCAACCCCACCAATGTCATCGGATGCGGAGCGACCGCGAAAATCGGCAACGCCAAATAGACCAGCGGCTCCGCGTGATTCCCCATCAAAGAAATATCCAGCAGGGTCGTCACCCCCTCCCCGCGGAGCGTCAGCCAGAGGGCCTGCACATAAAAGGCCAGATCAAATGTCCCGTAATCAAACACCCACCACCGCCACCAGGCCCAGAGCCCCAGCACCAAAGCAAAAGCCCAAACCGCAACCCGAATCCCGGTCGTGCCTGGGAATCTCCCCTCCCCATCCCGCTCTGTGGCGTTGGACATGCTCGAACAGTCTGCCTGCCCAACGGCCCTGCCGCAATCTCCCGCTGGCCCGACAACGCACCGGGGGAGGCAGCGACCATTCTCGCTAGGCTTGCCGGGCACCCAGTCCGTGCCACAGGGCGTGCTCCCCCGCTGATTCACCCAGCCCGAGAACCGAAAAACCACAATATCTTGTGGGAGTTATTCACAAACCCCGCAATTTGTTGTGCTTTGCGAGAATTTCCCCTTGAGAGGCATCTTCCTCACTTCTAGTCTCTGTCCAGTCCAATATCCGGCCATGTATCTTAAATCCCTCGAGCTTTTCGGCTTCAAATCCTTCGCCCATCGCACCCTCCTCAACTTTCACCGGGGTGTCACCGCCGTCGTCGGCCCCAATGGTTGCGGAAAATCTAACGTCTTGGACGCCATCCGCTGGGTCCTCGGAGAGCAATCCGCCAAAGCCCTCCGGGGCGGCGAGATGGCCGACGTCATCTTCAGCGGCACCGACAGCAAGCAACCCGTCGGCATGGGCGAGGTGTCGCTCACTTTTGCGGAGTGCGAAAAGGAATTAGGCGTCGAATACCACGAGGTGTGCATCACCCGCCGCATTTTCCGGGATGGCCGTTCCGAATATTTCCTCAACAAAGCCCCGTGCCGCCTCCGCGATATTCATCAGCTCTTCATGGATACCGGGATTGGCCGAAGCGCTTACTCCATCATGGAGCAAGGCAAGATTGACCAAATCCTCAGTTCCCGCCCCGAGGAACGCCGCGCGGTCTTCGAAGAAGCGGCCGGGATCACCCGTTACAAGGCCCAGAAAAAAGAGGCGCTGCGCAAACTCGAATACACGGAGGCCAACTTGGTCCGCCTCGCCGACATTATCAAAGAGGTGAAACGCCAAATCGGCTCCCTGCAACGCCAAGCGGCGAAAGCCCGCCGTTACCAAGGGTTGATCGAGGATATCAAAGTCCTCGATACCCATCTCTCCCATCATCGTTACACGGAGCTGAATACCGAAATGGTCCGAACAGCTTCCGAAGCCGAAACCCTCCACGTCCAACGGTTGGAGTGCGAATCGCTCGCCGCCAAACATGAGGGCGAACTCAATGCCTCCCGCGCCGCCCTCTCCGCCGTGGAAGAAGAACTCGCCCGCCACCGCGCCCAAGCCGAGGAACTCCGCAGCCGCACCGCCTCTGCCCGCCATCGCTTCGAATTTTCCGCCGAACGAACCGAGGAAACCGGACGGCTCATTGAGAAACATCGCGCCGACCTCGTCACCGCTGAAGAACGCCTCCGCCTCCACGAAGACCAACTCGCCGATGCCGATCAACAAATCGAAGCCGCCATCGCCTCCCTCCAAGTCGAACAAGGCGAGCTCGAAGACCAAAACCGCCGGACCCAGGAAATCCGTAGCCAACGTCAGGCGGCTGAAAACGAGGTGCGCCAACTGCAAAATCAAATCAGCCAGTTGGAATCCACTGCGGCTTCCCTGCGCTCGGAGCTGGCCACTGCCCTCAACCAACGGGAAGCAGGCGATACCCGGGCCGGTCTGCTTCGTCACGAACTTCAGCAATCCGAAGCCAACCACGCCTCCGCCCAACAGCAGGCAGAAGAAATCAACGCCCAACTCACTCAAGGCCGCACCACTCTTCAAGGAGCCCGCGAAGCCCTCAGCCAAGCCGAAGCCGCCCAGACCGCCCGCAAACAGGAGCTGGCAACCCTCGAAACCGAGCTGCAACAAACCCGCTCTCAACTCTCCGGTATCGAAGCCCAACTCCGCGTCCTCCGCGATCTGAACGAGGAAGGAGCCGGCCTCTCCGATGGCGCTCAAGCCCTCCTGAAAGGGGTCGGTCTGCCCGATGATCTCAAATCAGCCATCCTCGGTGCCCTCGCTAGCCAGATCGAAGTCGATCCCTCCCACATCCCCGCCATCGAAGCGCTCCTCGGCCAGCATCTCCATGCCGTGATCGTTCGCGACAGCTCGGTCGCCGACCATTTCCTCACCGCCCTGCGCCACGGCAAATCCTCTCGCGCCATGTTCGCCGCCTGCGAATGGCTCCCCCGCCCCACCGACTTCCAACTCGAAACCCTCCCCGTCGGAGCCATCGCCTGGGCCGTCGATACGGTCCAAGCCCAGCCCGCCGTCGCCCCCCTCATTCATCTCCTCCTCCATCAAGCTCTCCTCGTTCCCGACATCGAGACCGCCCGCCGCATTCGGTCCGAACTCGGCCCCATCCCCGTCGCCACCCTCTCGGGCGAACTCTTCGATGCCGCCGGTCTCGTGACAGCCGGCCCCGTCCAGGAAGGAGCCAGCTCTATCCTCCGCCGCAAAGCCGAAATTCGTTCGCTCGAAGAAACCGAGGCCACCATCCGGACCCTCACCGATTCGCTCTTCAGCCGACGCGACGCCGCCTCGCAAGCCTTGGACCAAGCCGATGACCTCACGGCGGAAACCCGTGACGCCGTCCAACATGCCCAAGTCGCCGTCTCGACCCTGCAAGGCCAACTCCAACTCTTGGAACGCGAAGTCCAGGAAAGCGGTGGCAAAGTCAACACGGTCCGATGGGAACTCGACAATGTCACCCGCCAAACCGAGGCTGCCCAAGTCCGGATCGGAGCGTTGGAAACCGAAGCCACCGCCAAAATGGAGGCGCTCAACGAGGTCCAAAGCTTCCGCAACGATCGCCAGCGCCAGGCCGAGTCCCTCACCCTGCAAGAACAAGAAGTGGTCGAAGCGCTCAACGAACTCCGCA
>CAZSPO010000207.1:0-6734 GCA_964608775.1 uncultured Chthoniobacterales bacterium
GGTGCTCGGCTGCACCCATTACCCCTTGCTCAAGCCGCTCCTCCGGCGCGTCACCGGCCCCAGCGTCACCCTCGTTGATAGCGCTCAAAACTGCGCCATCGCTCTTCGCAGCCTTCTCCGAGCGCAATCGCTTGATGCGCCCGCCCACATCGGCCCCGGCTCCCTTCAGGTCGCACTTACGGACCGCCCGGTCACCTTCCTGCGGATCGCGGCCGAAGCGCTTCAAATCGATTTGGGCGAGATCGAATCCCTCGGTCTGCCCACGTATGCCAGGGGGTCAGGCAATCATTCTTGACGTAATCCATCTTTCTGTTCGCCCCAGACCTCCCGCGCCCTAGCCGAATGTCAGCCGCACTCGTGCAGCGCTTGGCCTTCAGAGTCTTCTCCGCAACCAGCGGAATCGTGGCAACTTAGTTTCCGGCAAAGATGGAAATTCCGAATGTGACCGCTGATGAGACAAAGACCGCCGATTAGATTCACCATCAGCACTGGCTCGAACCACGATGTCTCCACTGCTGGGGGGCAGTGGGGACAACCGGCCCCAACTCCCACTTCCGCGCTCGTGGCAATCAACGATTCGTATAGGGCGACGGAACTGAGCAGCGCGAGCCCGGTCGCGCCACATCCAAGCACCAGTCGGTCCCGATGCTTTCGGCATCACACTGGCATTTGTTCGTCGTTTGCGATACGGATGGCTGTTCATGGATATTTGTGAGCGGCTGCGGAAAGACGGGTTAATTCGGGAGGCGAAGCTGACGGCATTTGGTGGCGGGGTGTCGAGCGATGTGTGGCGGGTGGATGAGCCGGGCCGGGAGCCTTTTGTGGTGAAACAATGCCTCGCCCAACTCCGGGTGAAAGCCGATTGGTTTGCCGATCCGGCCCGGTTGGAATCCGAACGTCGCTATTTGTCGGAGGTCGGTCGGATTACTCCGGGCTCAGTGCCTCGCCTCTTGCGGGATGAGCCGGGGACTAGCTATTTGGCGATGGAATATTTGGGGGAAGGATTTACGAATTGGAAGGGGCGACTTCTGGCTGGGGACGCTCGCTTGGAGGATGCCAGGCGAGCAGCGGGGTTGCTCGGGCAGATTCATCAGGCGACTCGTGGGGATCAACGGATCGCGGCTGCTTTTGAGACGGGGGCGCTGTTCCACCAACTTCGCCTCGAACCTTACCTCCTGGCCACCGGTGCCACGCATCCAGAGTTGGCGACCTGCTTTTATGAGATGGTCGATGAACTCGCTGGTAGACGCGAATGCCTGGTGCACGGGGATTTCAGCCCGAAAAACATGCTTGTGAACGAGGAGCGTTTCGTGGTGTTGGACGCTGAGACGGCCTGGTTTGGGGATCCGGCCTTTGACCTGGCTTTTTTGCTCAACCATTTACACCTTAAAGCGCTCTATCATGCTCCGATAGAACGAGGCTTTGCTGATTTGATCCGCGAGGCCCGCGGCGCCTACTTTGCTGCGGCGGGCGAAGATGCCCGCCTGGACGAGCGGACGGCCCGGTTGCTCTTGATGCTGCTGCTGGCCCGGGTGGATGGGAAATCTCCTGTCGAATATCTTAACCCAGAAGCGGGTGAACATATTCGCACGTTTGTCTTCGCCCGCCTGCCTCAGTGGCAAGGCAATCTGGGGCAATTGACTGCTGAATGGTTCGATTCACTCCGACTTTCCAAATTATGAAAATCCAAACTGTTGACGCCTTTCAAATTTATGATTCACGGGGCAACCCGACCCTGGAAGCCGTGGTCACGCTCGAGAATGGGATTTCCGGCCATGGCCTCGTTCCGAGCGGGGCTTCGACTGGGCAATTCGAAGCGCTTGAACTGCGTGATGGCGACCCGGGGCGTTTTCGTGGGCGGTCCGTTTTCCAGGCGGTCGGTCATGTGCGGGGGGAAATTGCCGACGCGGTGCGGGGGCGAGATGTAGAGGACCAGCGCGGGCTGGATGAGGCGTTGATTGCCTTGGATGGCACCCCAGCGAAGTCCCGGCTGGGAGCCAACGCGATTCTCGGGGTTTCCATGGCAGCGGCTGAGGCGGCGGCTCGGGCTCGCGGTCTCCCTCTGTTCCGTTCACTGGGAGAAGGCACGACCTTGCCGCTTCCCGAAATTCAGATTTTTGGCGGGGGCGCCCATGCCAATTGGCGAACTGATGTGCAGGATCTTCTGGTCATTGCCACCGGAGCCCGCTCTTACGAAGAAACGCTAGAAATTACTTTCAACATCTTCCATGCGACGGGGGACATCATGAAAAAACGGGGGCGTTGTTACGGCTGCGCCGACGAAGGGGGGTATTGGCCGGAGTTTTCGACCAATGAAGAAGCGCTCGCCACTCTCTGCGAAGCGGTCGAACTCGCAGGTTACACCCCGGGAAAGGAGGCCTCCCTCTCTCTCGATATCGCAGCAAGCGATCTTTATGACGAGGCGGCTGGCACTTACCGTTTCGCGCTTGAGCACCGGACCTTTTCTTCCGACGAATTCGTCGATCTCCTCACCCGCTGGTGCCGGGATTATGCCGTCATCTCGATCGAGGATCCGGCCGCCGACACGGATTGGGCCGGGTGGAAACGGTTTTATGATGCCTGCAGATCGCGCGTGCAGATCATCGGCGACGACCTCTTCACCACCAATATTCCCCGCATCCACGAGGGGGTTTCACGCGGTGTTGCAAATGCCGTGCTCATCAAGCTCAACCAAATCGGCACCGTCACCGAGACGATCGACGCCGTGAAACTAACCCAGGCATCCGGTTGGCTCCCGGTCATTTCCGCGCGTTCGGGCGAAACGGAGGATGCCTTTATCAGCCACCTCGCCGTCGCCACGGACGCTGGCCAACTCAAGGTCGGCTCGTTCTGCCGGAGCGAACGCATGGCCAAATGGAATGAGTGCCTCCGAATTGGGCGCACCCTCGGCGAAGCAACCCGTTTCCGGGGAGCCGCCATTTACGATCAGATTTTGAACCGGAAAGTCAGCCCATGACGAGCTTCGAGCTGCTCTACGGGGAAGGGGTTTTGCGGGTCGATTTGCCTACTGAACAGGTGCATCTCGTCCATCCCCCCGTTCCCTCTCCGATCGCGGATGAATCGGCTGCCTGCCGGGCCGCTTTTGAGTGTCCGATCCATTCCGCCCCACTCGAGGACGTGGTGGCTGGGGCGCGCTCCGTCGCCGTGGTGATCCCCGATGGCACCCGCCCGCTTCCTTTCGAACGGATGCTCCATTGGTTGCTCCCCGTGATCGATGAGGCGGGAGCCGAACCGGTGATCGTGGTCGGCGGAGGCAGTCATCGGGCAAACACTCCCGAGGAACTGCTCCGTATGCTCGGGCGAGAAATCGTGGACCGCCGTCGCCTTGTCACCCACGACGCCTTCGATCCCGCGACCCTCGCTTCTGTTGGACGCGGGTTTGATGGCCACGAGATCTTCATGAATCGCGAAGTGGTCGGAGCCGATTGCCGGATTGCCCTGGGATTTATCGAGCCCCACTTCGTCGCAGGATTCTCCGGGGGCTACAAAGCGCTGTTACCTGGGGTGACCGATATTGCCACGATATTGCATTACCATCGGGCTCAAGTCATTGCCGATCCGCGCAGCACCTGGGGGGTGTTGGAAGGCAATCCCACCCAGGAGATTGTCCGTCGTTACGGCGCGTTATGTCCGATTGATTTTCTCTTTAACATCACCATGACGCCTTCGCGGGCGATCACGGGATTCTTTTGCGGCGAACCGGTTGCTGCCCATGAAGCCGGTTGTCGGCATATTAAAGCCGAAGCGATGGTTGCGGTGCCGCACGAATTCCCGATTGTGATTACTTGTAATAATGGGTTTCCGCTCGACCAAAATCTCTATCAATCGGTGAAAGGCCTCTCTGCCGCAGCGATGGTTATCCAGAAGAACGGGCTAATCCTTCAGGCCAGCGAATGCCGCGATGGTTTTCCCGACCATGGTAATTTCAAAAAACTCCTCTTCGACCACCCGGATGCCGCCAGCCTGCTTCGCACGGTGAACGCCCCCGGCTTTTCTTTGTTCGACCAGTGGGAAGCGCAATTGCTCGCCATGGTCCGTGAGCGTGCCCGCATCGGATTGCTGAGCCAGCTCCCTGCGGAAGAGGTGCGTCGGGCCTTTATCGAACCGGTCACCGATCTGGCGGCTGCCGTGGAAACGGAATGGCGTCGGATCGGTCGGGAGACAGCTGTGGCCGTTCTTCCCGCTGGCTTTGCGACCGTGCCCTACCTTGCCACGACTTGACGGTTGAGGTGCACGATAAAGGGCCGATCGTCAGGGCAGCAGGAGCCCGGGAGCCCGACCGGTCGTGCCGTCAGAATTGATCCACGAACCCATAATGGGCTGGGTCGAGAAGATCCGTTCCTGGGTATCTTCTTCCAATTCACCGGGCAATGGGGCGGGGCGGTCTGAGTCGGTAGAGCGGAAAAAGAATCCCAAGAAAGCCATATGCCGTTCCAAGCAAGATTTTAACTCTTTGTATTGGGCCAGATTTTCTTCGTGTCGCTCCGCCAATTCGATAAACCCGAACGTCCTAGCATTTGCAGCAGCTTGCTCTTCGTTCTTGATTTTGAATTCCGTGAGAATGTTATGCTCTGAGGCGAAGGTGTCTTGAATCATCAATGAGTCATAAATCGCCTGAAGGTTCTGCCTGGTGGCGGCATCCAGGGTTGGGTCTGCAAGGGCGAGGAGCATCTCTTCTACATTCGTCCGCATATTTGCGTATATCAAACATGCTGATTGGCGTTCTTGCTCGGTGACAACGCCATCATCGTCCATTTGATCCTCCAGCTCCTGGCTTTCGATGAGCTTGTCGATGTATCTTTGGCGAGCCCCATCGAACATGGCGACCCCATCGTTGATATCTGACTGGCGATCGACCAGTTCTCGGACATTATCATTAAGAGCATCGGCATCTTGATGGATGTCCCGCAAGTCGTCGAAGCTTGCACCCGGCTTGAGTTTGGTGAAGGTCTGAATGCTGAACGTGATTGTTTTGATCGTGGTTTCCAGATATTCCAAAGGCATGTCGTATTTAGTGCCCTTGCCAAAGTCGCTAAGCAGTTCGGCTCCGTTGTCCACTGCTTCCAAGGTGAAATCAATCAGTTGATCGGTCGCCTCATTCGGGTCACCGACGATGGGTCGGGATGCTCCCGTCGTGATCGCGCGGGCGGATTGTGGGGGGAACAAACCGGGTTGATTGGAGAGAACAAAATCGACCTGCCTCGCCACCTGGGCGATGAAGGCCAGGTGAAGTGCCCCAGCGGCAGCAACTTGGTCCGGCGGCGTGTTGAAGGTCCACGGGGGAGGAAGGAGGGAAGCGGAAAAGAGCGTGGGCGGAATGAAGGCTTCGAAGGGGCTGACCGTGCCGTCAGCGGCAACGGTTTCGCCACGAAGCCTTTGGTCGGTGGTCGCGGCGGGCGGGAAGGTCGGTCTCAGCCGAATTTTGGTGTTGGTGGCGGCGACGGTAATTTCCATAAAACCCCAGCCCAAAGTGGTGCTGCCTTCCCCGGAGGTTTTGCGACCAAGGACCATTAGGGAGCCGTCCAAGTTCGATTTCACCGACCAATCCAACTGTTCAGACCAATCGCCTCCTTGCGCGGTCTCGTTATACGTTCTGGAGTTTAGAACAGAGACCATCACCCCACGCGGGTCGTTAAAGACAAAGGAAGCAAAACTCTCTGGATCTTTGGATTGAAAGACCGTGGTGAATTCCAATGCCCGATCCGCCAGTTTAAAAATCTCGACCAAGGCGTTGCCGGTAGTGCCGCTTTGACCGCGGATGACGGCCGTGTAAGCGCCGGGCGGCAGGCTCAGAACGGCACCGGATTCCAGGGAATCTTCCAGCTCCAGCCCGGCCATGGTGAGCAACGGCAATTCGCCTGAGCCCCAGTTGTCATTGGCGGAGAGTTGCGTCTGGGTGGCATCATAAATTTCCAACACCGGATCAGCGAGAGCGCCAGGCACTCCACGAGCGTTGAGTGAGCCGCCTACGGCTCGGATGGCGACCTGCTGGGTGCCGACTCCCGTGATGATAAACCCGCCGATGAGAACATTGTCCCCTTGGAGCACCGGGTTGCGGGTGGAGAGATTTAACAATTCAGCATCTTTTCCGGAATCGAATTCCAGGTCGAAAATTTCGATCAACGCATTGCCGGTGCCCCCGCCTCGCACCACAGCTGTGTAAGCGCCGGGCGGGAGAGAAACCACCAGGCCGGCCTCCGCCCCGTTGGTCGGAGCCAAACCTGCGGCGGTGAGTTCGCCGGCTGAGGGGTGTTCCCCAGCGTTTTCACTGAAGGCGATGGCCGTGCCTGCCGCGTCGAAAATGGTGACATTGGGATCGGGAAGCACATCGGGAACTCCTTGATCGGTGAGAGAAGGGCCTTTGGCTAGAATCGCGATCCGTTTCGCTTCGGTGCCGCCGATGATAAATCCGCCAATCATCACATCATCGCCCGTGCCAACGAATCCTCGGGATGAAATATTGGCCAACTGCGTTTGGGCGTTAGCGGCGGGCTGCAGAAAAATCGTCGCGGCGAGCGACAGACTGGTGAGCAGGAGACGATAGGAGAGAGGAAGTCGACGAACCATGGGGATGTCTATCTCACAACCCAACCGCCCTGACCAGTCTCAAAAAAAGGGGTCAAGCGGGATCTTTCTCGTTGCCCACGAGGAATTTGGCGATCCGCTGCATGAGTGAAATTGGGCAAAGCAAGGTATCGAGCTCCTCACTCATG
>CAZSPO010000208.1:0-2051 GCA_964608775.1 uncultured Chthoniobacterales bacterium
GGTGGAGGGGCGGGTTTGGAGGTGGAACGGAGGGAGATCGGAATCCGCTTCGATGCGAAGGCCAACCCGTTCGGCGCGGTGTCGGATGGGAAGGGAGTCGAGGAGGGCCGGGTGAGCGTGAAGGGGGGCGGGGAGCGGGAGGGGGGCGGAGTTGTGCCAGGTAACGGAGCGTGGAGTGGGAAGAAGGGAGAGCATGGGAAAGAGGGAGGCTGGAAGGATGAAGGAAGGAAGGAAGGCGGGCGGGTTAATCGTAGCGTTGCCAAGGGAGTTTGTGGTGGTCGACCCAACGGTAGTGATCCGCATGATCAAGGCGGGCGGCGGCTTCTTCGTCGATGATGACGATAACCCGCCGATGAAATTGGAGGGCGGTAGCGGGGCACATGGAAGTGATCGGGCCTTCGATCATTTGGGCGACGGCTTTGGCTTTTCGATGGCCGAAGGCGAGGACGAGGATACGACGGGCGTCCATGATCGTGCCGATCCCCATGGTGATGCAGTATCGAGGGACTTCGGCGGGGTCGTTGAAGAGCTCGGCGTTGTCCCGGATGGTATTTTCGGAGAGGATTTTGATCCAGGTGCGGGAATTGAGGGAGCCGGTCGGTTCGTTGAAGCCGATGTGACCGTTAGAACCGAGGCCGAGCACCTGAAGATCGATGCCCCCGGCGGTTTCGATACTGGTTTCGTAATCGCGGCAGGCTTGGCGCGGATTTTCGGCGGTGCCGGGCGGCACGTGGGTGCGTGCGGGGTCGATATTAATATGGCGAAACAGCTCTTCATCCATGAAGTAGCGGTATGACTGGGGGTGGTCGGGGCGGAGACCGATGTATTCGTCGAGGTTGAAGGTGGTGACGTCGCGGAAGGAGAGGCCTTGTTTGTGGAACTCGATCAATTTGCGGTAAGCCCCAAGCGGGGTACGGCCGGTGGCGAGGCCGAGGACGGTGTTCGGTTTTTCGCGGACTTGTTTGGCGATCACTTTGGCGGCGAGTTCGGCCGCTTTGTCTCTTGATTCGAGAATAATGACTTCCATGAACTCGCATGATAGCGCATCGTTTGTGCAATAAAATGGTCGGGACGAAGAAAAACTTAACGGATCCGACGGCGCTTGCCGTGCGGGCGGCGTTGTCGTCCGTGCGCCCGACGGCCAGCTATTGGTATGGTTTGGAGGAGGCGGGTAGCGTGCCCCCACGCAACATCGTGGTGTTCACCCGACGAAGCGAGGTCGCCTTGCGTGGAGGAGCCGCTGCGGATCCGCAACATCATCGCCATGTGCTTCTCTGGGTGCTGGAGACGGCGGGGACGGTGCATGTGGATGGTCGGGCGATGCGGTTGCATCCCGGGGAGGGGATGATGATTTTTCCGTTTCAAACGCATTTCTACCAACGCCTTGACCGCCCAGAGCTGGCCTGGCTTTTCCTGACATTCGAAAGTGTGGAGCCCGCCCAATGGGAGCCGTTCCGGGGTCGGCGTTTAGTTCCGGATGGGGAGGATTGGGGGCGAATCGGTGAGGTGGTGGAGGAATGGAATGAGCGGGCGTCCGGCATCGGATTTAGCTTGGGCCGTCTGCTGGTCAGTCTGCTGCGGGGAGCCGCCCGGCGTCCGCGGAAGGGGGCTCCCGAGGCTGCCCGCCGTGAGGTGCTGGAACGTTTGAACGGGTTGTTGCAAGAACCGGGTTTCCAGAATGCAGGCATTGACCTGCTTGCCACGCGACTGGGGTGGTCGCCGGGGCATTTGCGCGCCCGGTTTCGACGAGAGTGCGGGATGAGCCTGGGCCGTTATCTCTTGCAAATGCGAATGAATCGAGCGGCTTGGCTACTGGTGCACACGCGGCAACGAGTGGCGGAGGTTGCGGACGATGTCGGCTACGAAAGCGTCTTTGCTTTCAGCCGGGCATTCAGTCGGCAAATGGGAATGGCCCCCCGTTACTATCGGCAGCGAGTGGGGTGAAAGACCGGGCGGGTCAAGCGCCGTGTGAGCGGCTTCACGCTCTGGATGAATTCTGCGGGGCCAGGGCAGCATCGACTTGGGTCCAGCGGGGAGCGAGGTCGATGACC
>CAZSPO010000208.1:2151-6703 GCA_964608775.1 uncultured Chthoniobacterales bacterium
ATGGAGATTGGTGTGGAAGGTGGCGAGGACTCCGTTTTCGTATTCCAACGTCACGACTTGATGATCAACGATGTCTTTGTCCGAAGTAAAGGGATTCAGCCCACCGGGGTTCCGCCAGGTTTGCGGCCACGGTTTGTTCGGCATGGTGACAATTCCACGAGGCGATCATCACCCAGGAAATTCCTTCGAGGTGCCACAAGGCTTCGAGGTTCTCACAGACGCTCATCTCCCCGTGTAATTCCTCCCGAGCAACTTGAATGGCTTCCGGGTCGGGGTCATAAAGCGCGGCAATGGTCAAACGATCATCTTGCCGGAGCAACCGCCGGGCCAGCGAGCGACCCATGCCGCCACAACCGATCAGACCGATGCCAATCGGGTTTTCGCGGGTTGATTTCATGATGGGATGCTCGGGGATGAGGAGGGGGATGGGAATCGCCATTTCGATGGATTGCTTAACCAAACCGCCGACTGCTTCTCGACCGGTGTCGCCCCCCCCATTCCCGAAACTGCTTGCCTCCCGGCATCATCTGGCATTCTTTGACTGTCACGGGGTCCTGGCTTGCCGGGATTTCTGTTTTCCATGAAGATCGCGCCGCTTGAATTTGAAAAACCACTCCTTGATCTCCGCCGTAAACTCGAAGAACTGACCAGCCAAACCGGGGATCATGAGGTGGATCTTCGTGCGGAAATCGTCTCCATCGAACTGAAGATCGAAGAGACCACCGAACGCATTTATCGGAACCTGACTCCCTGGCAACGCGTGCAGATCGCCCGACATACCGCTCGCCCCTTCGCCCTGGATTATGTGGCGCACTGCTTCAGCGACTTTGTGGAATTGAGCGGCGACCGGTTGTATGGGGAAGATCGCTCTATGCCGGGCGGTTTCGCCACCATCAACGGGCATCGCTGCGTGGTGATCGGGCATCAAAAAGGCCGGAACACCAAAGAAAACCTCCTGCGCAACTTCGGCTGTGCCCATCCGGAGGGATACCGCAAGGCGCTTCGGCTGATGCGTCTGGCGGAAAAGTTTCATCTGCCAGTGGTCTGTTTGATTGACACTCCCGGTGCCTATCCCGGGGTGGGAGCGGAAGAACGTCACATCGCCGAGGCGATCGCGGTGAATTTACGGGAAATGATGCGGCTACGAACGCCGATCATTTCGGTTGTCATCGGGGAAGGGGGCTCTGGGGGCGCCCTCGGAATTGGGGTCGCAGACCGGGTGTTCATGTTGGAAAACGCCTACTATTCGGTGATCAGCCCCGAAGGATGCGCCGCCATTCTTTGGAAACACCGCAGCCACGCCCCGGAAGCGGCGGAGGCTTTAAAGCTGACCGCAGAAGATTTGATGAAGTTTGCGCTGATTGATGGGGTGATCCCGGAACCGATCGGCGGGGCGCATCAAGACCCCGAGGCAACCTTTGTGGCGTTTCAAGAGAAGTTGATCGCGGCTTTGGCGGAATTAAAAAAGCCGAAAATCGAAAGGCTCCTCGAAGATCGCTACGCAAAGTTCCGAAAGTTCGGGGTCTTTGAAGAGGTGTCCTCAGACTAGCTGAACCCCAATGGTTCATAAAAGCAGGAAGGAAGCAGGAAGGGGTCGCGCCGCAGATTTTTGTGCAGGGCGCGGAATTCAGGCGAGGGCGTATCCGTATTGAGACGTCACCGCCTGAACGACAAAGCCCTGCGCAAAAAGATCAAGCACCCACGACGGGTTTTATGAAACTGGGGGAGGTGCCTCACCTAAAATTGTCTCGATCCGGGCTAATTCTTCATCGGAAAGAGGCGGGGAATCGGCGGCAGCGGTTAGTTCTGTGATTTGCTCGGGACGACTGGCTCCGATCAGCGCCGAAGTCATGGCGGAATGGCGCAACACCCATGTGATGGCAAATTGCGCCAAAGACTGGCCGCGTTCGACTGCCAGGGCACCGAGCGCCCGGACTTTTGCCAGCGTGCCGGGGTCGAGCTGCTCGCGACGCAGGGTAGTGGTCGTGGTAGCTCCTGCCCGAGAATCAAGGGGAATGCCAGCCAGATATTTACCGGTTAGCAACCCTTGGGCGAGGGGGCTGAACGCGATCACCCCGAGGCCGGCCGGTTCTAGCACGGGAAGAAGATCGGCTTCGATCGGGCGATGTAAGAGGTGGTATTTGGGCTGGTGAATGATTGGCTTGACCCAATGGTGACGTTCGCAAAGGGCCAGGACTTCCGCCACCCGCGCACCAGGGTAGTTGCTTAGCCCAGCATAAAGCGCACGCCCAGACCGGACGATGGTGTCAAGGGCTCCCAAGGTTTCCTCCAGAGGCGTTTCCGGATCTGGCCGGTGATGGTAGAAAATGTCGAGGTGTGGCGTGCCAAGGCGCACCAGACTTTGATCGCAGGATTCGATCAGATATTTCCGTGAGCCGCCGTTGCCATAGGGCCCAGGCCACATGAGGTAGCCAGCCTTGGATGAAAGGATCAATTCTTCACGGGGCAAATCCTGAAGAATTCGGCCGACCCGTTGCTCGGCGGCACCGGGAGGTGGACCGTAGTTATTGGCGAAATCAAAATGGGTGATGCCGAGGTCGAACGCCGTGTGGATCAGGCTACGAGCCCGCTCATGGAAGGCGAATGGATCGGTGATCCCGTGCGAGGCCGTGCCCGGTCCACCGAAATTTTGCCAGGCTCCCAGACTGATGGCGGGCAGGCGTAACCCGCTCCGACCACAACGCCGAAACCAGCCAATGGGGTGAGCATATCGGTCGTGGCGGGAGGGGGGTGGCTTCATTGGTCGGTGTTCAACGGGTCTCAGATCTCTGGAGATTTCGCATCCATGACTTTACCATCGCACGAACCAAAACAACCCCCCAGTAATTAATCTGTCTGAGAAGGTGATGAAGCACCCGAATAGCGACAAACTGGGAGCGCTGCCCTTCGAAGCACCGAATCCCCTCTGCCCCCCCCTCTTGCTCCTCATGTTTTGCCTTCATTGAGAGGCGCCCAAGGCAATGGGAAGGGTGCGCTCGTGGGTGGTGAGGCTCAGACAACCACCTCAGGTTGCAAACCGCCCGCGGTCGGCTTAAGAAACAGTCTCTTTATGCCGAAAGTTTTCATCAAGACGTATGGCTGCCAGATGAATGAGCGGGACTCCGAGCAGGTCGCGCAAATGCTGGCTGCCCGCGGCTACGAGCGCACCGTCGAAGAGCGGGAGGCTGATGTCGTGCTTCTCAACACCTGCAGCGTTCGGGATATGGCGGAACAAAAAGCCATTGGGAAAATGGGGATGCTCGAACGCCTGCGCAAAAATCGGCCCCATCTCGTTTTCGGTTACCTCGGTTGCATGGCGCAAAGTCGCGGGAGCGAACTGCTCGACGCCTCCCCTCATGTTGATTTGGTCGTTGGCACCCAACGTTTCCACCGGGTTGCGGATCATGTGGACACCCTTTACCGAGCCAAAATTGATCATCTGATGGATGACCTCCGGCGTCCGATCGTCGACATCGATCCCGAATTCGGCAGCCAAAACACCATCCGCGATCACACCCTCGCCGACCGGCAGGTCACCGCCTTTGTCTCCATCATGCAGGGCTGTAACATGCGGTGCAGCTTCTGCATCGTCCCCGATACGCGAGGGCCTGAGCGAGCCCGACCCATCGCCGATATCGTCGAGGAAGTGCGCACCCTCGCCTCCAAAGGAATCCGGGAAGTCACGTTGCTCGGCCAAATCGTCAATCTTTATGGACGCCACGAACTCCCGCGATTGGGAGACAAAAGCCCCTTTGTTCAGCTCCTCGAAGCGGTCCACACCGTCGAAGGCATTGACCGTATTCGGTTCACTTCCCCCCATCCCATCGGGTTCCGCGCCGACTTGATCGCGGCCATCGCCCGGCTTCCTAAACTGGTGGAGCACATCCATCTGCCGCTTCAAAGTGGTTCCGATCGGATTCTAAAACGGATGCGACGAACTTATACGCGCGATAAATTTCGGGCGCTCACTTCTGAGATCCGCGAGTCAATACCCGGGGTCGCGATCACCACGGATATCATCGTGGGGTTCCCAGGGGAAACCGAGGCGGATTACGCGGAGACCGCAGCTCTTACCGATGAGATCGGATTCGATAACGCCTTCGTCTTTCGGTATTCCCAGCGAAAAGCGACTCCGGCCGCCAACTTGGAGGCGCAACTGCCCGAAACAGTGAAAGAAGCTCGCAACCACGATCTGCTCGCGATTGTCGACCGACATGCCAGACGGACAAACGAGGCGTTGATCGGACAGAGAGTCGAAATCCTTTGCGAAGGGCTAAGCAAAACCAATGCGGCCCGACTCACAGGCCGCACCCGAACGAATAAAATCGTGATCTTCGAGGGCCAAGACCGTCACATCGGCCAACTGCTGCCGGTCCAAATTACCGGGACCACCGGATTTACCCTCTACGGCGACCCAGTCGTGCACGACTGATACCGGGAAATGGGGTGCAGAACCAAGTCGGCCGAACGGCAAGAAACCTGCTGCGAAGGAGTAACCAATCGGAGGGCAAAAAACGAAAAGGCCTAAGCAAAAGAGCCGACAAGGGGACTC
>CAZSPO010000209.1:0-6650 GCA_964608775.1 uncultured Chthoniobacterales bacterium
GGTTTGTCACAAGCCACTAAACACCAGCCACAAGCCACTAATTCAAATCACCAGCCACAAGCCACTACCCGCCGTGCCGGGATCTTCATCGGCCCCGAGTTCGGCACCGTCCAGCGCGCCGACCTCGTCGAAGCCGCCCGCGAATGTGGCGACGCCGCCTTCGACGTCCTCATTGCCTGCGCCTTCAACTACGAAGCGCATGCCACCGAGTTCAGCAAACTCGGCCGCATCCCCGTCCTCAAAGCCCGCATGAACGCCGACCTCCACATGGCGGAGGACCTCAAAAACACCGGCAAAGGCAACCTCTTCGTCATCTTTGGTGAACCGGATATTGAAGTGGTTAGTGGCTTGTGGTTGGTGGCTCGTGGGGGAAGGCTGTTGGCGAACTATGAGCACGTTAAAAAGCTATCGGGACTTGGAAGTTTGGAAGAAATCAATCGACTTGGTGGAGCAGATCTACCGGGGTTCAAAAGACTTTCCGCCGGAAGAGCGGTTCGGGCTGACGAGCCAAGTGCGAAGGGCGGCGGTGTCAATCCCGTCGAATATCGCGGAGGGAGCGGCACGGACCGGGACGGGGGAATTCCTGCAAAGTCTGAGCGTGGCGAGCGGCTCCCTGGCCGAGGTCGAGACGCAGGTGATCATCGCGAATCGGTTGGAGATGCTGAGCCAGCCGGACACGGAGCGTCTTCTGACTCAGGCGAACGAAATCAGCAAGATGCTAGGGGGCTTGAAGCGCTCCCTGGAAGCGAGAAAGAAACACTAACCACCAGCCACAAGCCACAAACCACTTCCCCCTCCCCCGCCCTCGCTGGAATCCAAACGCTGACCGCAGCCGATTTCCCTCTGTCACTAACCACAAACCACCACGCACAAATCACTGTCCACGGCGTCGACGTCTTCAAGCCGCAAACTGGAGAAGTCATCAGCGACGGAGCCGACGGCATCGCCTGCTGGTTCATCGACACCGATTACAACGAAGAAAGCTTCTTCGTCCGCCACGCCTATTTCCTAGGAGCCAACGACCCCTACAGCTCCCTCAAAACCACCCTGAAAGCCGAAATCAACCAAGAAGCCTGGGCCACCCTCAACAGCGATGTATCGCGAGCGTTTGAGAAACCAAAGAGTGGACGAATCGCCGTGAAAGTGATCAATCATTTGGGGGACGAAGTGATGAAAGTCTTTCGAATAACCTGAACCATGGCTGATTCTCATCCTCCGCTGAACAACCCACCAATTGTAGAGGCTGTGCTCGACGTGGACTGCGACGTGCCAGTTTGCTTTCAGCTCGATTCCTTGGCAATGCCAGGAATGGAAGCTTTTCGAGCTGAGTATCCTGTCTCCGACAACCAGTTCCTCGAAGAATTCCGCTTCGAACGCAAAGCCGAAATTGATAAACCCATCACCACCGCTCAGCGAACCCTACGATCCCTTCGCTTCAAACAAGAAGACGGCCGACAATTGGTTCAGATCCGGGCAGAAGGCTTTTCATTCAACCGGCTGGCACCATACACCAGCTTGGATTTTTATTTACCCGAAATCCAGCGAACATGGGATCTTTACCGCAACCTTGTTCAACCCGTCCAAATACGGCGAATTCAGCTCCGATATATCAACCGGCTGCCATTGCCAACGGTTGATGGGAAAGTGCAAATCGACGATTACCTGAAGGTGGGACCTCGCCTCGCAGATGAAGAGAAGCTGACGTTCCTGGGTTTTTTCCACCAGCATTCTGCCGTAGAAACAGAAACGGGCAACGTGGTCACCACAGTGCTGGCGACTGACCAAATTCAGCCGGCTACCATGACGCTTCCCTTGCTCTTCGACATTACCGCCCACAAGAGAGTGGAAATTGATCCCGTTGATTGGCCTGCCATTCTGGAAGCGATCCAGTCTCTTCGGGGCTTGAAGAATTGCGTTTTTCATCAGAGTTTAACCGAACTATGCCGGAATTTGTTTCAGGATTAGCTCTCGGAGCCTTCGGGTTGCTGGAGTTTTGCAAGCGCACGTCGAGTGCGGTTTCGGACCCGGCGCTGGTGATCCGGGAAAAAGCCAGGGATGCTGCAGACCATTTCGAAGAAGCGGAAACGCATTCTCCCAGAGTCCACGCATCCACTCAGGAACTCTGGGCGCTACAAAATGAGTGTGGTGAATCCAATTGGGATGGTGAAGATGCCGTTCCACTCTCCCGATTGGCTGTCGAGCAGACTATTCATCTTCTCCATTTGCTACCGTCACATCTGCCCCTGCCGGAGTTCACCGCCGAACCTGATGGCAGTATTTCTGTCGATTGGATTGTGGCCCGCCACAGCTTGGTGAGCGCGAGTATCGGCACAAACAACCGCGTCGCTTACGCTTGGTTGAACGGAACAGACAAGGGGCATGGAGTGGAACGAATGGATGTCGACCGCTTCCCGCCCCGCCTTGCGCAGTGCATCGCATTAGCCTATGCCGGATCTTCTTCCATCCGGGCTAGCTGAGGTCATTGCTGACCCGGAGCCCCTCTCGCGCTTTCTAAACCAAAGCAATCGGTTTAAGCGGGAAATTGTGAAGCCGGCTGCATTTCTTCCGCATCCAATGCATCGCAATACATCTGTCTTTCGGGTGGGAATCGACCCGCCTCGATGGCTTGAGATTTATGCTTCTGTGACCACGCGGGCGGATTTACCGCTCAAAGCGGTTGCCGTTGTTGAAGCCGGACATGTGCGCGGGTGTGGCCTCGACGTGATTGCAGATGAAGGTCCGCCGGGGCATGCCAACATCGAGAGATGGCCTTGGTTACAAGACGATCCCGATGAATTGAAAGCACGACACAAGCTCATCGCTGCGGAAATCGCGAAACAGAGCAAAGCCTACCCGCTCGCGAATCAGTAGTCGCCATGCTCTACCGCATCGCCGACACCTTCACCGACAGTCTCGCCCGCCTGGCTGGCGAGGAGCAGAAAGCCGTGAAAACGACGGCATTCGATTTACAGGTGAACCCGGCGAATCCCAGCCTCAGTTTCCACAAACTCGACCGGGCAAAAGACAAGAATTTCTGGTCGGTGCGAGTGAGTCGGGACATACGAATCATTGTCCACAAGGCCGATGGCAACCTTCTCCTTTGCTACGTCGACCATCACGATGACGCCTATGCCTGGGCTGAACGCCGAAAACTGGAGACACACCCCAAAACCGGCGCTGCCCAATTGGTCGAGATCCGGGAAAGTGTGAGGGAAATTCAAGTCCCGCTCTATGTCCAAGCGGAGCATCAGCCTCATCACAAAAAGCGGAGCCCGCTTTTCGCCGAATACGCCGACGACAAGTTGCTCAGTTATGGGGTGCCGACTGAATGGCTGAGTGAAGTCCGATTGGTCGACGAGGAGAGTCTCCTTACCCTGGCCGAACGGCTCCCGGCCGAAGCAGCCGAAGCCCTTTTAGAGTTGGCAACGGGCGGATCCCCACGTGTCACGCCGCCGGTCGAGCCCGAGACCAACCCGTTCGATCATCCCGATGCTCAGCGTCGATTCCGGGTGATGACCAACCACGAGGAATTAGAGCGTGCTCTCGAGTATCCATGGGAAAAGTGGACGGTCTTCCTGCACCCGGAACAGGAGGAATTCGTCCAACGATCGCAATCTGGACCTGCGCGGGTCTCCGGAACTGCGGGGACCGGCAAAACCATCGTGGCGCTGCACCGCGCCGTTTACCTCGCCCGTTCCAATCTGAGCGCGCGCGTGCTGCTTGCGACCTTCTCGGATACGCTCGCCCATGCCTTGCGCACCAAACTCAAAAGGTTGATCGGCAACGAACCGCGACTCGGGGAACGGATTGACGTTCATTCACTCGATGGTTTGGGTCAGCGACTTCACAAAGCCCACATCGGCTCAATCCATTTGGTGAGCAGACCCAAACTGCGACGTCTTCTTGACGAGTGCGCAAGTGCCGTGGGTGATCATCGTTTTTCATCGCATTTTCTTCTCACGGAATGGGAGCAGGTCGTGGATGCGTGGCAATTGGAGAGTTGGGATGCATACCGAGACGTCGTCAGGCTCGGTCGCAGGACGCGATTGCCCGAAAGCCAACGCGAAAAGCTCTGGTCCATATTTACGATGCTTCGCGACAAACTGGCTGAGCAAAGTCTAACTACGCAGCATGCCGTTTTCACCGCGCTGGCATCGGTGATGCAAGCCGTTCAACATCCCCCATTTGACTTTGCCGTGGTGGACGAAGCGCAAGACCTCAGCATTGCTCAACTGAAGTTTCTGGCCGCATTGGCGAAAGATCGGCCCGAAGCCCTTTTCTTTGCGGGCGACCTGGGGCAACGCATTTTCCAACAACCTTTTTCCTGGAAATCGCTGGGCGTCGACATCCGAGGCCGGTCCCGCAATCTCCGGGTCAACTACCGGACCTCACACCAAATACGGCAGCAGGCAGACCGATTGCTAGGGCCTGACGTCGCGGATGCCGACGGGAATCGTGTGAGCAGGCATGACACCATCTCGGTGTTTAATGGGCCGCCGCCGGAAATCCAAAGTTTTGACACCGAAGAAGCGGAGATGGTGTTTGTATCATCGTGGCTCAAAAAGCTGACTGAATCGGGATTGCTCCCCCAGGAGCTGGGCATTTTCGTTCGGTCTGAAGCACAACTGGATCGCGCCATCACCGCGGTAACCAATGCCAATCTCCCCTACAAAGTTCTGGATGAACATCTTGATACCACGGGAGGCCATGCCTCGATCTCGACCATGCACCTGGCCAAAGGTTTGGAATTTCGAGTCGTCGTCGTGATGGCATGCGACGACGAAGTGATTCCCCTTCAAGAACGCATTGAATCCATCGGAGACGACGCCGATTTGCAGGAGGCTTACGATACGGAACGGCATCTCCTTTACGTGGCCTGCACAAGAGCCCGCGACCAATTGCTGCTCACCTCGCTTGAGCCGGCATCGGAGTTCCTCGATGATTTACTTACCAAACCTTGAAGACGACACGGGGTTGTGCCATGGCAAGCAAAAGAGCGCGTCCCCTTTCGGGAACGCGCTCTTGCGATGAGCTCCAACTATTCGGAGCCGGGTGGACCGTGGTGG
Source organism: uncultured Chthoniobacterales bacterium (assembly GCA_964608775.1). Taxonomy (GTDB): domain Bacteria; phylum Verrucomicrobiota; class Verrucomicrobiia; order Chthoniobacterales; family CAZSPO01; genus CAZSPO01. The sequence goes on from CAZSPO010000209.1 coordinate 5,067, forward strand.
CCGGTCGGGGTTATCCCACGGGGGCGAATTCCGGTGCCGGGGTGGGTTTCGATTTTGCGGGACTTTTGATCCGGCTGACGCTTTTCCATTCCGCAAGCACCCCGGGGCGATCGGCGAATTTCGCCTGAATCAATCCGGCAAGCTGGCGCACGGTGGCGACCGTTTTGCGGTTGAGCGCTTCGAGATCAGCGGTGCCTTCCACCAGATTGCCGAGTGCCTCCGCTTTTTCGCCGAGCGCTTCCTCGACCTCCGCGATGGTGGCGTCGAGATCGGCCAGGAAGGTGGCCGGACATTCCGCCGCAAGGAATTCCGCTTCGAGCGGCATCGCATGGCTGCGGGTCGCACGGGCGGTGGCCAGCAGGTTCTTTCGCAGGATCGTTCAGAGCTGAAAAAAAGATGAAAATAATTTTCTGCGAGCATCATTGGCTCACGCGAAGGCGCGAAGACGCGAAGAAAAGGCAAAGGAGGGCATCGGATGGGAATACTTTCTTCTCCCACTTCGCGGCTTCGCGTGAGACCCTGTTCCCCAAACCCCAGCATGATTGGCGCACGCCAAGACGCCAAGACGCGAAGGAAAGGCAAATGCGGGCAACCGATGGTGAAAGGCAGAAGGTCAAAAGTGAAAAGTTTTTCTTTTTCTCTCATTCGTCCAACAGAAGACCGTTCCCAAGCCGGTTTTGCAGAGATGCCGCAGCCGCCGGAATTGACAGCGACGAAGCCGCTCGATGGTTACTCGGGAAACGGCGGGAAAACGCAGGGGTCAGGCTGAAACTCGCCCCCGCGCGATCCAATCGAGCAGATTGGTTGGAGCTAACGATGCGATGGCGTCGAAGGGTTGCGGTTTTCCACAGGCAATTCTGATATTTTGTGGTGCCGCGTCCGTTAACAAAATGCTTGTTGGCAGATGGAGAAACGATCCAGGACAGAGCTTCGTGAATCCGATGTTCCGCATGGCGTCGTCCACTTGACCGGGGAGAGGATTGGGCACATTGAGCAATGGTTGACTCATGCAAATCCGGGGTAACCGCAACGGCAATTGAGGAGGCAAAACCCCTTCAAAGCGGGTTGCTTGCCGAGAAATGGCATTAATCAGCATCCATCGCTGCAAATAATAGACAGGACCGTCATTTACGGAGGCATGAAAATGTTGTTCGGTCAGTTCAGGGTCGTAAAGGCTAAACCTCGAATAGCAACCGAACGCGTCACTGTGTGTCAGTTTGTAGATTCGGCTGGGATCGTCTACAACCTTGACCAGATGATGTTCATCGCCACCAACTTCAAAGCGGGCGCCTTCCAACTGTTTTGGAAAAGCAAAGGGGTCGACGCATCTATTTAGTGGTCTGTGTTGCGAATCAGACGTCTGGGCTTCTAGCGCCGCAAGGTTCAAGTCAGAATAACCCGCCTCCATTTGGAAGCGCGGACCAGTTCTAATCCCCCACCCCTGACAGGATCGGTCAGAGCTGAAAAAATGATGAAAATAATTTTTCAACCCCTGCATGATTGGCGCACGCGAAGGCGCGAAGACGCGGAGGAAAGGCAAATGCGGGCATTGGATGGGAATGCTTTCTTCTCCATCTTCGCGGC